>NZ_JBOFOO010000051.1:0-1877 GCF_051659485.1 Craterilacuibacter sp.
TGGCCTTTGATGCCGGAGAGTGTCGGGTGGCCTATGCACTGCACCGCAAGAAACCACCGGCCAGGCCGACCGTGAACCAAGTTCTACGCCTGATCGCGATGCTTGGCGGCTTTATCGGTCGCAAGGGTGATGGAGAACCAGGGGTCAAGACGATCTGGCTGGGTCTGCAGGTGCTGCACAATGCCATTCAGGCCTTCAACATCCTCACGGACGCAAAGCCAGAGATTTGAGATGTGTGTAATGGTATGAGTTGAAGGTGTCCGTTTTTTTCAGCATGCCTCATGTTCTAGGAGGATATCCTGCAGGACATCGCAGCGGTCGAGGCCGAGCTGGAACAGCATGATGCGCCTGACGAACAGCAGCCGTCCCGCAAACCGCGTTCGCGCGCCGGCCGCCAGTCGCTGCCCGCGCATCTGGAGCGGATCGACGTACGCCACGAACTGGAAAGCTGCCACTGTGGTCACTGCCACGGCACGCTCACACTGATCAGAGAAAACGTCAGCGAACAACTCGACATCGAACCCGCGCGTTTCTTTGTCATCCGCAATATCCGCCCGCAATATACCTGCCGCGGCTGCGAAACCGTCAGTGCTGCAGCGGTCGCGCCGGCGGTGATCGACGGGGGGCTGGCTGCGCCGGGGCTGCTGGCCTGGGTGGGCATCAGCAAGTATGTAGATCACCTGCCTTTGTACCGGCTGGAACACCGCCTATCGCAGCAATGATCTGGCCGGCGGACTACCTATCTGTCTGGTTAAGTTGTCAGTACCATCCCTCTCAAGCGCTGATCGCTACTGCGCCCGCTAGGCAAGGTGGAGCGGCCGGACGCTTACGCCATTACATGAAGTTTCGTTTGAACTTCTCATGGTTTTCGATATTGCTTTGCATGTCTGCTGCATCCCAGATTTGCAGCTCCCACGGAAAATAGTAATTGCTCTTGTTTTTGAAGTACACATGCAGACCGCGATAGCCGGCTTTGTCGCGCAAGTACCAGTTTTTCAGACCCAGTTCATCCTGCCACGCATCCAGTAAGTCCAGCACGGTTTCGATTTCAGCGGCGGACAGGATGATTCTGGCGCCAAAAATATCATTGAGCCAGTTGTTGACCGGGTATTGATCTTCGCGGTTTGAGAAGCGCCCGATCTTGTCGTCAATGCTTTCCCGTGTCTTGACGCGGTAAAAGTATTTGATGTCAATGTCTGCCGTCATCAGGTAATCGTTGACGCTCTCGTGCAAGGCGAGTCGGTAGCGGTAAATGTGCGCAGGCGGCACATGCTTGATGGTTCTGGACAGGTTTATTTTTTCAATTTTGCCGGCTTCGAAAAAGTATTTGGAAAAATCACGGTGCAAGCGGTTGATCTCGCTGACCAGTTGTTTGACTTGTTCGATCTTGTCCATGTTGTTGCTCCACTGCTTTTGGGTGGCCGTGTTCCGACCCATGTGGCATCGGTACTGGGCGCGCCATCGGTCAGCCCAAGTTATCAGAACGTCTTGACATCCTCCCCGCCCTCTCGCTTTCGCTCGCCAGCCTTGAGGCTGGAAAGGACGGGGATTCCTACCGCGTCTGGCCGCTAGGCGGCCAGCTCGCCTCGGTGGGTTTCTGCTGCTGACGCCATTACCGCAGCGTTCACTTCACAGGCTAGCCGGGCGTGTCCCGCCCTTAATACATTGATCGCGCCGACTACGTCGGCATTGTTCTCGTAGCCACACTCGACACACTCAAACCGCGCCTGCGTCTGGTGATTATCCGCCGACACATGACCACAGCACGGGCAGGTGCGGCTGGTATTCCGTGGCGGCACGGCGATGAGATGCCCTCCGTGCCACGCCAGCTTGTAGTCCAGCTGGCGACGAAACTCGAACCAGCCCTGATCGAGGAT
>NZ_JBOFOO010000052.1:0-5265 GCF_051659485.1 Craterilacuibacter sp.
TAGCGGCGGTATCGAAGCTCACGTGATGACTGTCGACTTCAACCCGTCCTTGGCTTATCAGCTGGACGACAAGTGGAGTATCGGTGGCGGGGTGTCGGCGCAATATACCAAGGCCAATTTGAAGAAGGGTCCGATACCGGGCGTGAGTGCAGAGATTGAAGCCGATAGCTGGGATTATGGTTACAACCTTGGTCTGATGTATCAGTTTGATGCCTATAGCCGTGTCGGCCTGTCTTATCGTTCCAAGATTCAGCATGAAACAGAGGGCGACTTTACGCTGGAAATTCCTCTTGCCGGTGTGAACGAGGTTACGACGGGTACGACCAATGTGACCACGCCGGAATCCATCCTGTTGTCCGGCTACCATCGTATCGACCCCAAGCTGGCACTGACCGGCAGCCTGCGCTGGAGTAACTGGAGCCGTTTTGATGTCCTCGATATCAAGAGTAATGGTACGACGGCTTCGACAATTAATAACAACTGGAAAGCCAGCTGGTTTGCATCGCTTGGTGCCGATTACAACTACAGCGACAAGCTGACCCTGCGCGGTGGCGTGGCGTATGAAACCAGCCCGGTGCCCAGTGCCGAGATGCGTAATCCGCTGATTCCCGATACCGACCGCGTGTGGCTGAGCCTGGGTGGCAGCTACAAGGTCGACAAGAACATGACGCTGGATGCTGGTTATACCTATCTGATGGGTGTGGGTGATCGGGATATCAATGCGTCCGATTTCAAGGGTAGCTACAGCTCCATCACCGGCCACTTGATCGGTGTCGGCATGCAATATCGTTTCTAATTAAAGCTGCTACGATAAAACAGTCGCCTACTGTTTCGACAGGGGCGATTTTTTATGTGCCCATTTATGTAGCTTGCTGCAGTTTTTCATAAAAGAGAAACTGCGCAATCTTGTTCAATAGAGTGTGCCATCCATGTGCGTATTGGCTGAGCCTAGTGTGCAGACAGGATGGCCGGTTCGTTGCTGGAGTCTTATTGTTTTGATCAAAATACCTTGCCGGGGCGTGTCTGCCCTGAAGTTCATGCCTCTATTATTGCTCGCTGCACCTCTGGTGCATGCTGCAGGTTTTCGCTTGACCGAGCAAAGCATAGTCGGGCTGGGGCGCGCCCATGCCGGCGCAGGCGTGGCCGGCGATGATTTGTCGGCCGTGTTCTATAACCCGGCCGGGATGAGTTTGCTAAACGGTACGCAACTGCAGCTCGGTGCGACCTATGCCGAGCTGGATGCACCCTTCGAAGGCGTCAATACCACGACGTGGCCCGATTCTCTGGGCGGGCCGCAAACCTCACAAGGCAAGGATAATGGCCGGGCGCCCGGCGAGTTTATCCCCAATCTATTTATGATCAAGCGTCTGAATGAGCGCATGGTCGCCGGCTTGGGGGTGACGGTGCCTTTTGGGATGGGCGCGCGTTATAGCGATGACTGGGTCGGGCGTGATCACGGTATTTCCAGTGCGATCAAGACGGTTGATTTCAATCCGTCGCTTGCTTATCGGCTGGATGCACATTGGAGTGTAGGGGGCGGAGTCTCGGCACAATACGCGACAGCCAAGCTCAAGCAGGGTGGTTTTGATCCTGCGCTCAGTCAGGCATACGGGCAGCTTGAGGCCGATAGCTGGGCTTATGGCTACAATATGGGCGTGATGTATGAGGCGGATGCCGATAGCCGTATCGGTCTGTCTTTTCGCTCCAAAGTCAGCCATACCGCCAAGGGTGATTATACCAATGCCGGTTTTTCGGGTATTTTGGCCCTTCTTAATGGTGTCAGCCCTGGTCAGGCCAAGGTCGTTACGCCGGAAATGGTTTTGTTGTCGGCGTATTCGCGGCTGTCGCCAAGCTGGGCACTATCATCCAGCGTGCGCTGGAGTAACTGGAGCCGCTTCGATACCCTGTACGTGCAAGGCAGCCCGACCGGTGTGACGGCCATCCCGAATAATTGGCAAGACAGCTGGTTTGCTTCGCTGGGCGCCGATCACTTTTATAACGAGCAACTGACTTTGCGTGGCGGTTTGGCGTATGAAACCAGCCCGGTGCCAAATGCTGAGAGTCGCAATGCATTGATACCGGACGCGGATCGTGTGTGGCTGAGTCTGGGTGCCAGCTACCGTTACAGCAAGGCGCTGACGCTGGATGCGGGCTACACCTATCTGATCGGTGTGGGTGACAAGAAAATCAATCACTTAACGACCAGCCCCAAACCACTGGAAACGCCAAGCCGGCTAGTGGGGGAGTACGGCAGCTTGACCGGCCATTTGCTGGGTTTGCAGTTGCAGTACCGCTTCTAAACGTTTGTTCTGTCAGCAAAAGGGCACCTATCCGGTGCCCTTTTGTTTTGTAGTCGGCGATCAAAAGCTGGCGATGTCTTTTTCCTTGTCACTGAGCAGGCTGGTCGGGCCGGCAATCAGCGCGTCTGCGGCATGAGCGACTCTGGGGTTTTTGTCCGGATAGTCGAGTTTATTCAGGAAGTAGCGGATGCAGTTGAGTCGGGCGCGTTTTTTGTCGTCGGACTTGATTACGGTCCAAGGCGCATCTGCGGTGTCGGTATGAAAAAACATCGCCTTTTTGGCTGCAGTATATTCATCCCACTTGTCCAGAGACTGGATGTCGATGGGCGACAGTTTCCAGTGTTTAAGCGGGTCGTCGCGCCGCGAGATAAAGCGTCGCAACTGTTCTTCTCGGCTGACCGAGAACCAGAATTTGAACAGGCTGATGCCGCTATTGACCAGCATGCGTTCGATTTGCGGGGTCTGGCGCATGAATTCCAGGTATTCGGTCGGGTTGCAAAAGCCCATCACCCGCTCGACGCCGGCGCGGTTATACCAGGAGCGGTCAAAAAACACGATCTCGCCCGCCGTTGGCAGGTTTTGTACATAACGCTGGAAATACCACTGGCCGCGTTCGACTTCAGTCGGTTTTTCCAGTGCCACCACACGCGCGCCGCGTGGGTTCAGGTGTTCCATATAGCGCTTGATGGTGCCGCCTTTGCCGGCCGCATCGCGTCCTTCAAATAGCACGACGATTTTTTGACCGGTTTCCCGTACCCAGTTCTGTACTTTCAATAGCTCGATTTGCAGTTCGGCTTTCTGGCGATCGTACTCGGTACGGCGCATGCGTGCACGGTAGGGATAGTCCAGTGGCAGCGGGGCGGTGGTGCTGTCTTCGCTGGAGCCGGGCGGTGCTTCGGCGACCAGTGTCGCCACCGGTGCGTGACTGCTGGCCGCGATATCCTTAAGCGATTGATCGTGCGCTTTTTGCACTGCACTATTTTTTGTTTGGGCTGGCGCGCGTGGCTTGCGTGCCCTGCTGGCCGGCGTGGGGGCGTTGCCTGCGGCGTCAGCAGTATGAGTACTGGATTCAACAGGAGAGTCGGCTTTGTCTGACTTCATGGTGGTTACTCCTTATTGGGCATGACTTTGCACTGGATAGTAGCATGTCATTTGCCGGTTTTTGCGCTTGTCTGGCGTTGTCGTTTTCAGGGCTCGGAAAGAAGCGCCTGATCGGGTACAATTCCAAGATTCGACGTTTGCAACAGACATTCAAAATGAGCACGGAACACAGCGCACCAGTTGTCAGTAACTTCATTCGTTCCACCATCGATGCGGATCTGGCGTCGGGCAAGCACGCGTCCATCGTGACCCGCTTCCCGCCCGAGCCCAATGGCTATCTGCATATCGGTCACGCCAAGTCCATCTGCCTTAATTTCGGTCTGGCCGAGGACTATCAGGGGGTCTGCCATCTGCGTATGGATGACACCAATCCGGAGAAAGAGTCGGACGAATATGTGCAGGCGATCAAGGAAGGTGTCGAGTGGCTGGGCTTCAAGTGGGACGGTCATGTGCGCTTTGCTTCCGACTATTTCGATGCGCTGTATGGCTACGCGCTGGAGCTGATTGCCGCCGGCAAGGCCTTTGTCGATGACTTGTCGGCCGAGGAGATGCGTGCCTATCGCGGCAGCCTGACCGAGCCTGGCCGCGAGAGCCCGTACCGTAGCCGTTCGGTCGAGGAAAACCTCGACCTGTTTACCCGCATGAAGGCCGGCGAATTTGCCGATGGCAGCAAGACGCTGCGTCTGAAGATCGATATGAGCTCGGGTAACGTCAATCTGCGTGATCCGGTGATCTACCGCATCCGTCGTGCCCACCACCACCGTACCGGCGACACGTGGTGCATCTACCCGATGTATGACTACACCCACTGCATCTCGGATGCGCTGGAAGGTATTACCCATAGCTTGTGTACGCTGGAATTCGAAGACCACCGTCCGCTGTACGACTGGGTGCTGGACAATATCTCCATCGCCTGCCACCCGCGCCAGTACGAGTTTTCGCGTCTGGAACTGATGTATGCGCTGACGTCCAAGCGCAAGCTGAACCAGTTGGTGATCGACGGTGTTGTCTCCGGCTGGGACGACCCGCGCATGCCGACCATCGCCGGCATGCGTCGCCGCGGCATGAGCCCGGAGGGCATCCGCCTGTTTGCGCAGCGTATTGGCGTGTCGCGCAGTGAAAACGTGGTCGATATGAGCATCCTCGAAGGCGCGGTGCGCGATACGCTGGAAGGCGAATCGCCACGCGTGATGGCGGTGGTGAATCCGCTCAAGGTCACGCTGACCAACTTCGACGCCGCGCTTGCCGGCAGTCGCAGTGCACCTTTCCATCCCAAGCACCCCGAACTTGGCGAGCGTGATGTGCCGCTGTCGCACGAAATCTGGATCGAGCGTGACGACTTTGCCGCCGTGCCGCCGCCAAAATGGCAGCGCCTGATCGAGGGCGGTGAAGTGCGCCTGCGTTACAGTTATGTGGTCAAGTGTGACGAAGTCGTGACCGATGCGTCCGGCGAGATCACCGAACTGCGTTGCAGCATCGATTACGATACGCTGGGTAAAAATCCGGAGGGGCGCAAGGTCAAGGGCGTGATTCACTGGGTATCGGCCGAACATGCGCTGGAAGCCGAAGTGCGCTGGTATGACCGCCTGTTCACTGAAGCACGCCCCGATGCGGTGCGTGGCGAAGATGGCGAATATGTCGACTTCCGTCACTTCCTGAGTGAAAACTCGCTGAAGACGATTACCGCCTATGTCGAGCCGGCCGTGAAAGACGCCGCGCCTGAAACGCGTTACCACTTCGAGCGCGTGGGCTACTTTGTGACCGACCGCCTCGATCATGTGGCAGGCGCCAAGCCGGTGTTCAACCGCACCGTGGGCCTGAAAGACACCTGGGCCAAATAAGTAGTCCTACCGGTCGCCGCCAT
>NZ_JBOFOO010000053.1:0-5916 GCF_051659485.1 Craterilacuibacter sp.
GGCGCGGCTGCGCCCCCCATCAGATTGTCGGTTTCTATCATGAGGCTATCTGTTTCCTGATTCGGCAACTGGCGGATTGATATATTGCTTAAGCTTGGTCTTGCGTCCGCTGCGCGGACTTTTTTGAGGCTATGCCCCAACTGCGTATTGGTGTTTATTGCGGGCCATGCCAAAAGCGCTGCCGCCAGTAACCCATCCCCGTCAGGCTCGCGCCGGTGAAAAAGGGGCTGACGAGGTTTTAAGCTGGCCTTTGTCCGAGCGATTCGACGGTAGCGAATACCCCGCTGAGCGAATCAAAGATTCGCACGCATGGAGTTGGCCAGCGCCTCGGCAGACTCTTTTGCGCCGGAGGTTTCGCGAGACTTCGGGGGCGCTTGGGTTGCAAGGGGCTTGTCGCTACAAGCCCCTGCCCGTTCGTATTCCCTCGCGCCGCTGCGCTTGCCGCGCTCGGTCAGCGGAAGCGGCAATACTCAAAAAGTCCGCGTAGCGGACACAAAGCCAAAACGCGTCAACGCGTGTAGGCCAGCGCCTATTTCTTACGGCCGTTGACCGGCTTGAGCTTGATCGAAATCCCGCCACGGCCTTGGGTGGCTTTTTTAACCTCGAACCAGCCCGACTTCTCGACCAGTTCGGAAATCTTGCGATAACCATAGTTGCGCGGATCGAAGTCCGGCATCCACTGCCCCAGCAGACTATTGGCACCGCCAAGGTCAGCCCAGCCATCGTCGTCGCCCGAGGCTTCGATAGCCTTCTGGAACTGGGCACGCAGCTTGCGGTCCAGCGGGCGCAGCACCGGCTTGGCCTGCACCGCAGGCTTGCTGCGGTTGCCATCATCGCGCCCGGCGCTTTCCGGCTCGGCCTTGGCCTCGTCCGGCTCGCGCAGCACTTCTACATAAACGAATTTGCTGCAGGCGTTGACGAAAGCTACCGGTGTTTTCTGCTCGCCAAAACCCCAGACATCAAGGCCGTCTTCACGCAGACGGGTCGCCAGACGCGAAAAATCGCTATCGCTGGAGACCAGACAGAAGCTGTGAAAACGCTCGGAGTGCAGCAAATCCATAGCGTCGATCACCATCGAGATGTCGGACGCGTTCTTGCCCTTGGTATTGGGAAACTGCTGGATAGGGTGGATGGCAAAGCGTGCGCACAGGTCGCGCCACGCCTTGTCATGCTTGCTGAAGTCGCCGTATACGCGCTTGAGTGCCAGCACGCCCAGTTTGCCGGCTTCTTCCAGCACGTCTTCTATCCACGCCGGCGACACATTGTCGGCATCGATCAACACCGCGACATTGGCCATGACTTATCCTTTCATCAGGTTTTTCAGCGCATAGCGTACGCCTTCGCTAACACCGCTGTCAGCCGGCATGCCCTTGATGGCGGCTGCGGCTTCCTTTTCGTTGTAACCCAATGCCAGCAGCGCGCCGATGATATCGCTTCTGTCGTCGGCCGTGATCGCCAGCGGCAGGCCGCCCGGTGTCGCCACCAGCGAGCCTGTCATCAGCTTGCCGCGCAGCTCCAGCACCAGACGTTCGGCGGTTTTCTTGCCGATGCCCGGCACTGCCGACAGGCGCTTGACGTCTTCGCCGGCAATGGCCAGCGCCAGCTCGTCGGCGGTCATGCCGGACAAGATGGCCAGCGCGATTTTGGCGCCGATGCCGGACACCTTGATCAGCTGGCGGAAACTCAGGCGCTCTTCCTTGCTGGCAAAACCGAACAAGAGGTGCGCGTCTTCGCGTATCACCAGATGGGTATACAGCGTGGTGTGCTGCCCCAGCGCCGGCAACTGGTAAAAGGTGTTCATCGGCACATCGACTTCATAGCCGACACCGCCGACATCCAGCACGATCTGTGGCGGCAGTTTTTCGATAAGGGTGCCGCTCAAGCGTCCGATCATGGGTTTTCTTTCCGGGTTGAGGGTGCCGCTTAAGCGACACCTAGAGATACTCAGGCCAGCCGGCCATTCTTGATGCGCAAGCCCTGCTGCGCCAATGCGCCCATCACGCCGCCACTGTGGTTGGCATGCGCCAGCGCCACCGCCAGCGCATCGGCGGCATCTTCTTGCGGCGTGCCGGACAAATTCAGCATCCTGACCACCATATACTGTACTTGCTCTTTCGGTGCCTTGCCCTGCCCGACGACCGACTGCTTGACCTGCAAGGCGGTATATTCGGCCACCGGCAGGTCTTTCATCACCAGCGCCGCCACGCACGCACCGCGCGCCTGACCCAGCATCAGGGTCGAGGCCGGATTGACGTTGACGAACACCTGCTCTACCGCCGCTTCGCTGGGCTGGTAGGTGGCAATTACGTCATGAATGCCGGCCACGATAATGCGGATGCGCTCGGCCAGACTGGCACCCGGCACGGTTCGTATGCAGCCGGAGGCGACGTAATGGCGCTGCTGGCCCACGATATCGATCACCCCGAAGCCGGTAATGCGGCTGCCGGGGTCTATGCCCAGGATACGGCGGCTCATGACTGTCTTGCGCCGGAGGCTGGGAACAGGGAAGCGGGAGGCGGGAAACGGGAGCCGGCTGCACGCCAGAAAAATAGCTGCATCACCACTGCCTTGCCAGCCTGTCCGCTTCGGCCAGCCGCTCCGGCGTGCCCACATCCAGCCAGACGCCGGTGTGATGCGCGCCGCTCACCTGCCCGGCCGCCATCGCACGACGCAGCAAGGGGGCGAGCTTGGCCGGCTGCCCGGGCGGCGTGCCGGCAAACAGCGCCGGATGATAGGCACCGACACCGGAAAAAGTCAGGCCGCGCCCCGCTAGCGGATCCGCCGACAGCATGCCGCTATCCAGCAGGCCGAAGTCGCCTGCCGCATTGTGCGGCGGATTATCGACCAAGAGCAGGTGTGCCAGCCGCGTCTTGCCATCCAGCAAGGCCGCTTGTTGCGCCAAGGCGGCAAAATCGATATCGGTCAGCACGTCGCCGTTGATCACCAGAAATGGCGCATCCCCAAGCAAGGGCAAGGCGGTGGCGATGCCGCCGGCGGTTTCCAGGCCGCTCTCGCCTTCGGCCGAGTAGCGGATGGATACACCGTAAGCCGCGCCTTCAGCCAGCACCGCCTCGATTTGCGCCCCCAGCCAGGCGTGGTTGATCACCACCTCGCGTATGCCTGCCGCCGCCAGACGCTGCAAATGCCAGCCTATCAAGGGCTGGCCAGCCACAGGAAGCAAGGGTTTGGGGGTGTGGTCGGTCAGCGGGCGCATGCGCTCGCCGCGCCCGGCCGCCAATATCATCGCACGCATCATCAGCCCTTGAAGCCCAGCACCGGATAGCTCGACTGCAACTCGGCGTCGGTTTCATCCTTGCCCACCAGCTCGACCAAGAGGCCGTACAAGGGGGCCAGTTCGCCGTAACGGCGGGTGGTGCGCTTCAGGTATTTGATGAAACGCGGGATTTCCGGACGGTACTTATCCTTGCCGTCGCGGTGGTGGAGGCGGGCAAAAATGCCGGCCACTTTCAGGTGACGCTGCACCCCCATCCACTCGAAGGCACGGTAGAAGTCGTCGATACTGTCCGGCACCGGCAAACCGGCGGCGCGCGCCTTTTCCCAGTAGCGGATCACCAGATCCAGCACGAAGGCTTCGTCCCACTCGATAAAGGCGTCGCGTAATAGCGACACCAGATCGTAAGTAATCGGGCCGTATACCGCATCCTGAAAATCAAGCACGCCAGGCCGGTCCGATGTCAGCATCAGATTGCGCACGATATAATCGCGATGCACATACACCTGCGGCTGCGCCAGTGCCGCATTCAGCAGCAGACGGCTCGTTTCGCCCCACACTTTGCGCTGCGCATAACTCAGCGGCTTGCCGATTTCCTGATTGCAGAACCATTCCGGAAACAGATTCAGCTCGCGCGTGAGTAGCGCCTCGTCGTATACCGGCAGTACATCCGGCTTGCTGCCCAGCTGGATTTCTATCAGCGTGTCTATCGCTTCTTGCAACAGCAGCTGGTGGACTTCACGCCGTGCATCATGCTCCAGTGCGGCAAGGAAGGTCACCCGTCCCAGATCCTCCAGCAGCATCAAGCCCTGCTCGCGGTCCCGATCCAGAATGGCCGGTACATGCACCATGGAAAACACCTCGCGCGCATGCACATAGGCATCGGTGTTCATTTTTTCCGGCGGCGCATCCATCACGATGCGGGTAGTCCCGTCCGGAAATACGGCACGGAAATAGCGGCGGAAGTCGGCATCGGCCGCAGCAAACTCGACCTGAATGTCGGTTTGGGGAAAGCGCGTGGCTAGCCACGTTTTAAGTACATTGAGTCGCTGCATGGTGGCTTC
Source organism: Craterilacuibacter sp. (assembly GCF_051659485.1). Classification (NCBI taxonomy): domain Bacteria; kingdom Pseudomonadati; phylum Pseudomonadota; class Betaproteobacteria; order Neisseriales; family Neisseriaceae; genus Craterilacuibacter; species Craterilacuibacter sp. Next base: position 4,297 of record NZ_JBOFOO010000053.1, read on the forward strand.
ATTGCGAGATTGGTACAATTGTGCGATTGTACCTTCATTTTTCGGGTTCACCACACGTACCTGAGCGCCCATGCCAGCCATTTTCAAACTGACTCCCCTCGTAGCGGCAGTTGCCGCACTTTTTCTGGCGCCGCCGCTTTTTGCCGAGGCCTTGCCTCCCGGCTCGCTGACCGTCACCGCCGACGAGCTATCGGGCCAGATGGACAACGAACTCAAGGCACGCGGCAATGTCGTCGCCACCCGCGACGACCAGACCATTACTTCAGACTGGCTGGACTACTACGTACAGAAGGGCGAACTGGTACAGGCCGGTGATCGTGTACGCATAACCCAGCCGGGCAGCGACATCCTGTCCAAAAAGCTCGACTATTCAATCGCCAGCCAGCAAGGGCTGGCCGATGATGCGGTATTTGCCTTCCAGCAGGGTCAAGGCGTGCTGCGCGGCAAAAGCGACGAACTGAAGATCCTTGGCGACAAACGCTACCAGCTCAAGCGCACCACGCTGAACACCTGCGACCCCGGTGACGAATCCTGGTACCTGAAAGCCACCACCGTGGATGCCGACTACACCCGCAATGTCGGCGTGGCACGCAATGCCCGCCTGTATCTGGGCGGCGTGCCGGTGCTGTACACACCATGGATGGACTTCCCGCTGGATGGCGGCCGCAAGTCCGGCCTCTTGTTCCCGACTTTTAGTCTGGGCAGTAACGGCCTGGACTTTTCCCAGCCTTATTACTGGAATATCGCGCCCAACTACGATGCGACCTTTTTTCCGCGCTATATCGCCAAGCGCGGCGTAATGCTGGGCGGCGAGTTCCGCTATTTGCAGCCCGGCTATCAGGGCCAGATCTACACCGAGCAGATAGACGACAAGGAAACCGGCAGCAGCCGCTATCTGTGGAAAGGCCAGCACCAGCAAGCGCTGGCACCCAATCTGAGCTGGGGCTACGACGGCAGCTATGTCTCTGACAACGATTATTTCGACGACTTTAGCGACCGTCTGGCGCAGGTCTCCAGCGACAACCTCGAACGTCAGGCCTGGGCCAGCTACAACCTGGGCTGGGGTAATGCCACGATACGGGCACAGCGTTACCAGACCCTGATAGACAATGCCAGCGGCGGCACCATCCCTTACGCCCGCCTGCCGCAGATCACGCTCAACGGCGGTCAGGCATTGCCGGCCGGCCTGTCGTGGAATCTGCAATCCGAAGCCACCCGCTTCTCGCATCCCGACCTGCAAGAAGGCGACCGCCTGATGCTGAACCCGTCGCTAAGCTGGCGGGCCGATGCCAGCTGGGGCTTTATCCAGCCCAAGCTGGGGGTCAACTTCCGCCAATATGCGCTGGATGGTTTGGGCAGCGAGCGTGCCCGCAACGAGAGCCTGACCACGCCGACTTTCAGCGTCGACTCCGGCCTCTACTTCGAGCGCGAGTCCGAATTCGCCGGCAGTCCGCATACCCAGACGCTGGAACCGCGCCTGTATTACGTCAATACGCCGTACCGCGACCAGAGCAGGCTGCCCAACTTCGATAGCTCGATCAACGATTTCGACTGGAACCAGCTGTTTAGCGAAAACCGCTACTCCGGCTGGGACCGCATCAACGAAGCCAACCAGCTCAC
>NZ_JBOFOO010000054.1:0-21530 GCF_051659485.1 Craterilacuibacter sp.
ATTCCCTATTCCCTATTCCCTACTTCACATCAATACCACACGATACCGTTGACTTCGGTGGTGATGATGGTGCCGGCCTCGCCCTTGACGATCTTCTCGATGTCTTCCAGCGCGCCTATCACCGCACGTTTGCCGGTCAGGCGGGCAAACTCGCAGGCAGCATCGACCTTGGGGCCCATGGAGCCGGCGGCAAAACCCAGCTTGTCCATTTCGTCTGGGTGCGCCATCTTGATCGCCTTGGCGTCCGGTGTTCCCCAACCGACAAACACGCTGGCCACATCGGTCGCGATCACGAAGTAATCGGCATCGATTTCACGCGCCAGCAAGGCCGAGGTCAGGTCTTTGTCGATCACCGCCTCGACGCCGACCAGCGTTTTGCCGGTGTCGTCATACATGGTCGGAATCCCGCCGCCACCCGCCGCCACCACCACCACGCCTTTTTCGATCAGCCAGCGGATGGGGCGCATCTCGAAGATGCGCTTGGGTTTGGGGCTAGGCACGACACGACGGTAGTAGTCGCCGTCAGCCTTCACTATCCAGCCCCTGTCGGCCATCAGCTTGTCGCCCTCTTCCTTGGTGTAGACAGGGCCGACAAACTTGGTCGGATTAGCAAAAGCCGGGTCTTTCGGGTCTACCTCGGTCTGGGTCAGGATGGTGGCAATCGGCACTTCGAACGGCAGCTCGTTACCCAGTTCCTGCTCGATCATATAACCGATCATGCCTTCGGTTTGCGCCCCCAGCACGTCAAGCGGATAAGGCGTCACCGTAGAGTCCACCAGACGGGCATACGCATCGTTCTGCAAGCCGAGCAAGCCCACCTGCGGACCATTGCCGTGACACATCACCAGGTTATGCCCCAAACGGGTGACGGCAGCCAGTTGCTTGGCAGCGATTTTGACGTTGGCGCGCTGATTGTCGGCCGTCATGGCTTCGCCACGACGCTGCAGGGCGTTACCGCCCAAAGCCACTACTACACGCATAATCTTTCCTTTCAATAGCGGATGACTGGCGACAGAAGGCAAAACAAAGGCCGACCCGCCCTGAGGTCGTGTCGGCCGCGTTAAGCACCTCTTACGGTCAGCTGCCTATGGTTGCAACCATAATGGCCTTAATGGTGTGCATACGGTTTTCAGCCTGCTCGAAAGCCAGGCAAGACGGCCCTTCAAATACCTCGTCCGTCACTTCGATGCCGTCAGTGAACTGCGGATACTGTGCAGCCACCTGTTTACCCACCTTGGTATTGGTATTGTGGAAAGCCGGCAGGCAGTGCAGTAGCTTGATGTGCGGGTTGCCGGAAGAAGCCATCAGTGCCGCATCGATACGATACGGCGTCAGCAGGGCAATACGCTCGCCCCAACGCTCGACGGGTTCGCCCATCGATACCCATACGTCGGCATGAACAAAGTCAGCGTTCTTCACTGCCACTTTAGGATCATTAGTTACGGTCAGGCGGGCACCGGATTTTTTGGCGATTTCCTGACACTGTTTAACCAGTTCTGCATCCGGCTCCAGCCCTTTAGGCCCGGCAATGCGCACATCCATCCCCATCAGGCAGCCGATCACCATCAGCGAGTGGCCCATATTGTTGTGGGCATCCCCTACATAGGCGTAGGCGATTTGCGACATCGGCTTGTTGCAGTTTTCGGTCATGGTCATCACGTCACACAGCATCTGTGTTGGATGCCATGCATCGGTCAGGCCGTTGTAGACCGGAACGCTGGCATATTTGGCCAGCTCTTCCACATCGTCCTGGGCAAAGCCGCGGAATTCGATGGCATCGTAGAAGCGGCTGAGGACGCGGGCGGTATCGGCGATACTCTCCTTGTGACCCAGTTGCGAGCTGGACGGATCGATGTAGGTTACATGCGCGCCTTGATCATGGGCTGCCACTTCGAACGAGCAGCGGGTGCGGGTCGAAGTCTTTTCAAAGATCAGGGCGATATTCTTGCCCTTCATCCGCTGTTCCTCATTGCCTGCATATTTGGCACGCTTCAGGTCACGCGCCAGATCCAGCATGTGTTGCAGTTCGCGCTGGGTGAAGTCCAGCTCTTTCAAAAAGTCACGACCCTTGAGGTTGAAAGCCATTTGACGCTCCTGATAAATGATTACAACGACTACACACCCCAGCCTGCACCTGCAGGCGGGAGATCCATGCTAGTGAGAAATTAAACGAGATACGGCTTAAAGCGTAATCGCGTCACGGATGATAGGACAGGTCATGCAATGGCCACCGCCTCGACCACGCCCCAACTCGGATGCCGGGATCTCGATTACATCGACACCGGCATCGCGCATCAGCTTGTTGGTATGGGTGTTGCGGTCGTAAGCCACCACGACCGAGCGGTCCAGTGCCACGACGTTATTGCCGTCATCCCATTGCTCGCGCTCACGCTGATAGGCATCGCCACCGGTTTCCAGTACCCGCAACTTGGCCAGCCCCAGAGACTGGGCAACGACATCAAGGAAGGATTCGGTATGGCGTTCGAACTTGAGTTCACCCGGTTTGTCACCGGCAGTGATGGTCGTGCAGACAATTTCATTCACGACATCAGGGAAGATGGAAACGAAATCGTAGTCCAGGAAGGAAAACACGGTGTCCAGATGCATGGCACCGCGGCTCTTGCCCATCTGGCAGGCAATGACTTTGGTTGGGCCATCAGGATGACCGAGCGAATTTTTAGCGACTTGCACCACGGCTTGCGGGCTGGTGCGCTCACCCATGCCGATCAGGGCGACACCGTTGCCGATAGGCATGACATCGCCACCTTCCAGCGTGGCCGGACCATGGTCGACGTCGCTATTCCCCCACCAGGCATGCACATTGCCGGCGAAATAGGGATGGAAGTTATAGATGGCTTCCATCAGCAGGGTTTCCTGACGACGGGCAGGCCAATACATCGGGTTGTAGGTCACCCCGCCATAGATCCAGCAGGACGGATCGCGCTGAAACAGGATATTGGGCACCGGCATGGTGACAAAATCGGATTGGTCTAGATAGCCGCCAAACAGGCCTTTGGCGTCGAACGGCAATTCAAATTTGGCGATACCACCAACCAGATGATCCGCCAGCTGCTTGGACGGCATTTCATCCAGCCAGCTTCTAAGATCGGCCAGCATGCCGACACCGACAGTATTCGGGCGAATTTTGCGATCCAGTACCCACTCGCGCGCCAGCTTGTCATCCATGGTGCTCGCCAGCAGATCATGCGCTTCCAGCACCTCGACACCCCGTGCCCGCATCTGGCCGGTAAAGTAGTCGTGATCCTGCTGGGCCCGCTCCACCCAGATCACATCATCAAACAACAGATCGTGACAGTTGCCCGGGGTCAACCGCTTATGTGCCAGATTGGGCCGGCACACCATCACGGTTCGGAGCTTGCCGCACTCGGAATGAACACCAAATTTACTCATGACTCTTCCCTTTTTCCATCATGAAAATGGATACCGGGAAGACTCATCTTCCTCGGCTACCGCCTTGGTTATAGCAAAGCGATAGCCATATACCGAAAAATTTACTCGGCTTCTGTGCGCTCCTTGATTTGCCACACATACACCGGCAAACCCAGCAGCAACAGGATGATGCCCCACATCACCACTTCAGCGCCAGAGCCATAAATGGCCCACAAGGAATACAGAAAACCCAAGGTGGAGAAGGTCAACGGCGCCACCCAGTCACGTGGCGAAAACTGTTCGCGCCGCTGCAGCATCACCGCCAGCAAAGCCATGGCGCAGAAGGCATAAGGCAGCAAGGTCGTTGCCGTTGCCAGCAAGATGACAAACTCAAAAATCTGCACCCCGCCGTCGCCGCCGGCATATTTAAGCGCCAGCATCACGGTTACCAGCGTACTGGACAACACCAGACCGAAGCTGGGCACACCCTTGGCATTGTGGCGCGAGAAGGCCCTGGGAAACAGCTTATCGCTGGCCGCTGCGGCCGGAATATGCCCCTGCATCAAACACCAGCCATTGAGTGCACCGAAGCAGGCGACAATGGCACCCGCACCGACGGCATAATAGGCCCAGTCGCCCCACAACAGCCGGGCAGCATCGGCAAACGGCGCAGGAGAGTTGGCCAAGGCACTGGCCGGCATCAAGCCCATCAGCGCAATGGTACTCAGCATATAGAGTGCTGCGGCCAGCAAAGTACCGATTACCGTTGCCCGCGGAATGGTTTTTTCAGGGTCCTTGACATCGCCAGCCGGCACCGAAGCCGATTCCAGCCCCAAAAATGCCCACAGTGTCAGCGCCATAGTCGCGGCAACCGAGCTCATCACCGGCTTGTTTTCCGGATTGAACACCAGATTGTCCGGATTCATATGAATAAAGCCGAAAATAGTCACCGCAGCCAAAGGCAGCAGCTTGATGATGGTGGTCACTACGGCAACAATCCCGGAGCTCTTGGCACCGTTCAGGTTGATCAGCGTAACGATCCACACCAGCAAAATTGCAGCCGCGCCGGCAAAGAGATTGCTTTGCCCGACAGCCGGAATAAACACTTGCAAATAGCTAGCGGCGGCAACAGCCAGCGCCGCATTACCCGCCCACAGCGCAATCCAGTACCCCCATGCGATCCAGAAACCGGCAAAATCACCGAAGCCGGCATGAATATAGGCGTAGGGGCCGCCTTCCTTGGGGATCATGGCGGCCAGTCGGGCAAAGACCAAGGCAAGACAAATGGCACCGGCCGATGTCAGTGCCCAGCCTATCAGCGAGATTCCGCCATAAGAGGCCAGCGAAGCCGGCAGTAAAAACACGCCGGAACCTATCATATTGCCCAGTACCAGTGCCGTGCACATCCAGACACCCAGTACCCTCTTGTTTTGCGGCGCACTACTCATGACAACTCCCCTGCGGCAGGCAGCAAGCAGCCCGGCCTCGTATGGCGTGCACCAAGATGCGCACACAGAATGATCAAATCAGGGGCCGACATCGGTAGCGCCCCCTGTTCGGGATACATGCATAAAGCCGACATAGATTCCCCCTTATAAAAGTGAATGTGTTGGTAAGTCATGTCATACAGGCAATAACAATCGGGCCTGCCGGCACGCGAGCACGCGACCAGTTGGCCAATGCCCATTGCCATAGTGCCGGCAAATCCATATCAGGCTCGGGCGGCTGATGCCCAAGACGCGCCAGCGCTAAAGCCAACTCGGCAGCTGCATGTTCGGCACGGATAGCGGGGGCCAGCGTCTGCTTGGAAAGTTTTTCTGCACTGGCGTTAAGCAGCAAAGGCAGATGGCAATAACGCGGCACACGCAAGCCCAATAGCTGCATCAGTGCGATCTGGCGCGGCGTAGACACCAGAAGATCCGCCCCGCGCACCACATCGCTGATGCCCTGATCGGCATCATCGATAACCACCGCCAACTGGTAAGCCCAGAAACCATCCGCACGCTTAAGTACAAAGTCACCAATATCCTGCAACAATTCTTGAGCATAGAGCCCCTGCAGCGCATCAACAAAAGCAATACGCTCATCAGGTAAACGCAAGCGCCACGCTCGGGCAGCCGCACCATGCGGTAAGCCCTGACGACAGGCGCCGGGATACACATAGCCATCGGCACCGCGAAGGGCCGTAGCGGCTATCTGTTGCCGCGTGCAGGCGCAAGGATAGGCATCGGCTTGCGTAATTAATTGCGCAAGCGCCGCATCATAACGAGCATGACGCCGGCTTTGATAGGCGACCTCGCCATCCCATTCAAAACCAAATGCTTCCAGCGTAGATAAAATGGCAGCCGCCGCGCCCGGCATTTGCCGTGGCGTATCCAGATCCTCAATGCGCAACAACCATTCTCCGCCCTGCGAGCGCGCATCAAGATAACTGCCGACAGCGGTAGTCAGCGAGCCCGCATGCAGCAGCCCGGTCGGACTGGGGGCAAAGCGCCCACGATAAAGTGGCACGTTCATATAGCGATGCGCCTGTGCGCAGAAACAATCACGCAACAGTCCATGCAAAATATAAAAAGGGGGTCTTTTTAACCGATGTGCTGCATGGAGTAAACATAGAAAGCAGATTTAAGCATTTCCCAAAGCCGCCGGAGCAGGCAAATTAAAACGCATTTCAAACCTTGCCCCCCCCCAGATACTGCGGCCGACCTCTATCTGTCCGCCCATTTCATCGGCGACCTTTTTGACAATAGATAAGCCCAAGCCGGTCCCGCCCACTCGCCCGGAAAAAAAAGGCTCGAAAATACGCTCGCGTATTTCCTCACTCACACCCGCCCCCGAGTCGGCTACCGAAAAACAGACCTCATGCCCACAAGCCTCAAGCGTCAGGGCAAGCTGCCCGCCGGCCGGCGTGTGGGCTAAGGCGTTTTCTGCCAACGCGACCCAACTGGATAGCAAGGCCTTGCGCTCGCCTGACAACACCACCTTCAAGTCAGGCGCACGTACACAACTGAGCACGAGCTGACACTGCTCGCTTTGCGGACGTATCATCGCTTCCAGTTCATCAAACAACTCCGCCAGCAACACCGGCTCCTGCAGTGCTGAAGTCCGGACAAAACCCAGCATATTCTGGATCAGCCCTTCCAAAGCCCGCAGCCGGTCGATGATTTTGCCCGAGAAGCGCTGGCGCTCACTGTCCGGCAAGCCCTGGTGTTGCAAATTGGCTGCATACAACATCGCAGTCGCCAGCGGCGTGCGTAACTGGTGTGCCAGCGACGCCGCCATACGCCCCATGGATGCCAGTTTTTCCTGGGTAGCCAAAGCATCATGTAACTGATGCAGACGCGTCACATCATGCAACAGCAGCAGGACACCATCCGGCAACACGCATTGCTGAATCTGTACGCGCCGGCATTGCGTGCCGCTACACACCTGAAAAGTATCGTCTGCGCCTGTCGGCTGTAAGCCCGCCGCTTGTACTTCAGACCAGTCTTCATCAAGGGCAAGACCTGACAGCATCTCGCCTGCTGCCGGATTCGCCATCACCACCCTTCCCGCCTGGCTGATCTCGACGACACCGGCAGGCAAAGATTCCAGCAGCAAGGACAAACGTCCGGCCAATGCTTCATTTTCTGCCGCACGTCTGAGCAATTCGTTATTAGCTTCAGCCAGCTTGCTATTGAGTACGGCCAGTTGATCTTCCAGCAGTTGATAAGCGCCAATCAACTCACCCGAAACCTGATTAAACTGGGCAAAAGCTTGCTCCAGCCGGTATTTTTCGCTCGCGCCTGTAACTTTATCTGTCATTAATTCAGCTTCAGTGTGTAAAAAACAATTTAATCGTAGGATAATGGCTTCTAGCTAGATGTACTAAAACAGGTGCCAGCTTGGATATTCATATACAGCTGGCTCTATTTCCCGCTGGCCACCGTAATCCATAGCGGGAAATAACCAATAAAATCAGCAAACTGCACCAGTACCGGAGGTTTTTGTGTCTGAGCTACTCAAAAAAATCGATGCCCGAACCAAGCTGGCAGGCACGAACAAGCTGGAAATATTGCTCTTTTCACTGGGCGTAGACCAGCGTACCGGACGCAAGGAAATCTTCGGTATCAATGTATTCAAGGTGCGCGAAGTGATGCGTACACCGGAAATCACCTCGGCACCGGAAATGCCCAGCTCGGTTGAAGGCATGGTCAGCCTGCGCGGCACGCTGGTTCCGGTGATTGATCTGGCCAAATACGCCGGCGTGATCAGCGAGAAAAAACCGGAAATCATGATCGTGACCGAGTACAACGGCCACACTCAAGGCTTTCTGGTCGAGGCGGTCGATACCATCTTGCGCCTGGACTGGACGGCCATGCGCGTCCCTCCCGACATGATCACCAACCGCATGGGGGGCTTGGTAACCGCGGTGACTGAGCTGGATAAAGGCATGCTGGCCATGATGCTGGACGTGGAAAAAGTCCTGGCCGAAACGGCGATGTCCGAAGACAACGATAGCCACCATTTCGCCAATATCGAGCCGGTGCCGCAGGACTGCATGGTATTTTTTGCCGATGACTCAGCCGTTGCCCGCCGCCAGATTGAGCGCACGCTAAAAGCCATGAATGTACGCTTTGCCTTTGCCCCCAATGGCATGCAGGCGTGGGAAGAGTTGCAAAAAATTGCAACTCAGGCTGAACTGTCCGGACGCAAGGTAAAAGAATGCCTGCAACTGGTGTTGACCGACGTTGAAATGCCGGCAATGGATGGCTACATGCTGACCCGCATGGTCAAGAGCGATCCGCGCTTTGCCGGCATTCCGGTCCTGATGCATTCCTCGCTGTCCGGCAATTCCAATCAGAAGCTCGGTGAATCGGTAGGCGTAGACGCTTATGTCTCGAAATTCGAGCCACAAAAGCTCTCGATGAAGATCCGCGAAATGCTCAAGCTTTGAGCCTTGCCCTACACAGATGATTAAAGGGGAATAAATTGGCCTTGTCAGCGACAGACGCTTCCTTGCTTGCTTCGGTAGACGCGCGCACCAAGCTTGCCGGTTCCAACAAGATGGAAATCCTGCTGTTTTCGCTGGGGACACGCGAAACCTTCGGGATCAATGTATTTAAAGTGCGCGAAGTCTCGCAAACCCCGCATGTCACCAAAACACCGAATATGCCGCTAGGCGTAGAAGGGGTTATTTCGCTGCGCGGCAACATCATTCCGGTGATCTCGCTGGCGAAATTCATCGCCAGTGGCGATACCACGCGTAAATACGAAACCATGATCGTCACGGAGTTCAACCGCAGCACTCAGGCGTTTCTGGTTGATTCTGTCGATCGAATTATCCGCGTTGACTGGGACAAGGTGCGCGCACCGGAAAACATGCTCAATGCCAGTACACAAACGCTGATTACCGCAGTGACCGAACTGGACGATGGCAAACTGGTTTCCATTCTCGACGTCGAGCAAATACTCGCCAGCGCGATCGGTGAAACCAAAGTACCGGATGTCCCGCAAGCCCAGACCACTAGCGAGCAATTTACCTTCTTCGTCGATGACTCGGTCGTGGCACGCAAGGAAATCACCAGCGTACTGGACAAGATGCGCGTCAAGTATCATCAGGCCACCAATGGGCGCGAAGCATGGGATCGCCTGCAAAGTTTTGCCAGCCGCCGCTTTGGAGAGGATGAGTCGCTGCATGACACACTCAAGCTGATTCTGGTGGATGCAGAAATGCCGGAGATGGACGGCTATGTACTGACCCGTTTGATCAAGGCCGATCGCCGCTTCGACGGTATTCCTGTCGTGATGCACTCATCGCTGTCATCCAATGCCAACCGGGCCATGGGCGCCAGCGTAGGTGTCGATGCCTATGTCGCCAAATTTGATCCGGCCGTTTTGGCAGACACACTACTCCCCTACCTGCAGGGGTAGTAAACTGGCCCGCATTATTGAAGATTTGATCAGGATTAAAGCACTCATGGCAGACAAGAACACCCGCTTCCTCGTCGTGGACGATTTCTCAACAATGCGCCGCATCGTCCGTAATCTACTCAAAGAACTGGGCTTCACCAATGTAGACGAAGCCGAAGATGGACAGGTTGCCCTGCACAAGCTCAAAAACCAGAGTTTCGATTTTATCGTCTCCGACTGGAATATGCCGAATATGACCGGCATTGAGTTGCTTAAAGCCGTGCGTGCCGAGCCACAACTGCGCCATCTTCCCTTCCTGATGATCACCGCTGAAGCCAAGCGGGAAAACATCATCGAAGCAGCGACCGCCGGCGCAAATGGTTACATCGTCAAACCATTTACCGCGGCCACGCTGGAAGAAAAAATCAATAAGATTTTCCAGTCCGTCAACAAGTAAAACCGCATTGCGCAGCCTGTTTTAGGAGTAGAGACCGTGTCGGAAAACTTTTTAGAGAGCGGCGATTCGCCAGACCTCGAAGCGCTGTTCGATAGCATTGCCAGTCAAAACCAGCATTGGCAAGCACCTGCCGAACCGCAGCCTAGCCATACGGCAGTTGATGCGCAGGTAGAGATTTACGCCCAGATCGGGCAGATCACCCGCAAACTGCACGACACCCTGCGTGAAATGGGCTACGACAAATCGCTCAGCAAGGTGGCCGATGCGATTCCCGATGCCAAGGGGCGCTTATCCTATATTGCGACGCTGACTGAAAATGCGGCCGAGCGTGTACTGAATGCAACCGATATTGCCGGGCCCATTCAGGAAAAGCTGGAAAAGGATGCGCTGGTTCTTGGCGAAAAGTGGGAGCAGGTATTTGCCAACCAGCTATCGGTCGAAGAATTCAAACGACTGGCCACCTCGACCCGCGACTACCTCAACAGTGTTCCACTGCATACGCGCGATACCAATACGCAGTTACTTGAAATCATGATGGCGCAGGACTTTCAGGATTTAACCGGTCAGGTCATCAAAAAAGTCATGGAAATGGTGCAGGTACTGGAAAGCGAACTGCTATCCGTACTGATAGAGCATTCCCCGCCGCAGAAAAAAGTTGAACGTACTCCATCGTTGCTAAATGGCCCGGTTATTAATCCGGAAAACCGTAGCGATGTGGTGGCAAATCAGGAGCAGGTCGACGACCTGCTTGAGAGTCTGGGTTTCTAAGTTGCCAGGCTTGTTACGAACAAAATAATACGTGTAAGGAAGGTAGCCGATATGAGCGAGTTTGCCGGCATGGAAGAGCTGCTTCAGGACTTTTTGCTTGAATCCTCCGAGTTACTCTCGGACGTAGACAACAAGCTGGTCGAACTGGAAAAGCGCCCCAACGACAAAGCGTTGCTGAACGATATTTTCCGTGGTTTTCACACGATCAAAGGGGGCGCCGGATTTCTGAGTGCCGCCCCCATGGTGACCCTGTGCCACCGCACGGAAAACTTGTTCGACAAGCTGCGTAATGGCGAGCTGATTCTGTCGCAAGGCCTGATGGACATCATCATGGACTCTACCGGTGCAGTGCGCGACATGTTCGGCCGCATGGGTCAGGGCGTGATGCCGGCCATGCCGGATGCGGCATTACTGGCCGCACTGGATGCGGCCTTGGCGGGCGAGAATGTAGACCGCCCCGCCCATGCCTCCGCTACGGCGCCGACCGCTCAGGCGTCAGTGTCACTCCCATTACCGGGCAGTCCTGACTGGGCCTTACTGCATAGTGCAATCACCCAAGCGGCATCCCCGCTACGGGTAGAGGCAACACCAGCGCCGCAAGCGCCTAAGCAGCCGGTTGCCGAGAGACAGGCACAGGCACCTCACCCGGTCGCCGAAGCCCAGCCAGCCGCCCCCGCGCCGCGCCAAACCGTCAAGCAGCCAGCGGGCGGCAATGCCATGCCGCCGCAGGAAAACACCATACGCATCGATACCCATCGCCTGGATCAGGTACTCAACCTGTCCGGCGAGATCGGCCTGACCAAAAACCGGCTGACGACGCTGCGTACCGAAATCCTGCAGGGCAATACCGAAACCAATACCCTGCGCTCGCTGGACGAAGCGGTCAGCCAGCTCGATCTTTTGGTTGGCGATTTGCAAAATGCGGTCATGAAAACCCGCATGCAGCCGATAGGCCGCCTATTCCAGAAGTATCCGCGTCTGGCTCGCGACCTGGCACGCCAGCTGGGCAAGGAAGTCGATCTTGTCATTACCGGTGAAGAAACCGAACTCGACAAAACCATGATCGAAGACCTGAACGATCCGCTGGTCCACTTGGTACGCAATGCTGTCGATCACGGCGTTGAGTCTACCGAAGAGCGCATTGCCGCCGGCAAGAGCCCGCAGTCGGCTGTCCATCTGTCGGCCGAACAGATCGGTGATCACATCGTGATTTCAATTACCGATGACGGCAAGGGCATGAGCGCGGAGATGCTGCGGCGCAAGGCCATAGAAAAGGGGCTGATTGATGCGGAAACAGCCAACTCGCTGGATGAAAAGCAATCGCTGCAACTGATTTTCCTGCCGGGTTTCTCGACCAAAGACCAGATTTCCAGTGTCTCCGGCCGTGGCGTAGGCATGGATGTGGTGCGCACCAATATCCAGAAGCTCAATGGCCGCATCGATATCAACTCGATACAGGGTGAAGGCACGCGCATCAGCATCTCCTTGCCACTGACACTGGCTATCCTGCCGGTACTGGTGGTACGGGTATGTGACCAGCCCTTTGCCGTGCCGCTGGCCATGGTACGTGAAATCATCCCGATCGAAGCGGCCTCCATGCAGGAAGTTTCCGGCCGACCGACCATCGTCGTGCGCGATGAAATTCTGCCACTCAAAACGCTGACAGGACTGCTGCAGTGGGCACCGACCCAGGCACCCGCCTTTGGCGTGCTGATGCAGTCGGCCGAACGCGCCTTCATCCTGGCTGTCGATTCTTTTATCGGTCGCGACGATGTGGTCATCAAGCCGCTGGAAAACATCCGCCCCAGAGGGGTTGCCGGAGCCACCCTATCCGGCGACGGTTCGGTCGTACTGGTGCTGGATATGGAAGACTTGCTCAAGCAACAACAAGAAACGACGGCCGGCTCAAGCGGCCACTCGCGTCATCTGGATTTGATCACCTATTGAAAACACGAATGCCCCCAATCTCCACCTTTGTCGGCCGCCAACCTGTCATCGACAGACAACAGCAACTGCTAGGTCATGAGCTGCTGTTCCGTCGTGATGCCACCAGCCCGGACAGCGGCGATTTCTCCCCGCTGGAGGCCGACACCCAGATACTCACCAGCATACTGGGAGACATGGCCAGCACCTGGCTGATAGGAGACAAGCTCGCCTTTGTCAATGTGGGTGAAGCCATGCTGATGAGCGAGCTCATCGAGCTATTGCCGCCACGTAAAATCGTACTGGAGCTATCGACCGATACGCCACCCTCGCGCGAAATACTGGATCGCATGCGCATATTACGCACACAAGGATTTACTTTCTCCCTTGACTGCAGCGAACTGGATTCTGGCAGCGAGGCCTATCTGGACCAAGTCCAGTACGCCAAGCTGGATATCCAGCGCGAATGCCCGCAACAATTCATGCGTATCAATGCGCAACTGAAAAGCTACCCCATCCAACGTATCGCCAAACGGGTAGAAACACCGGCGCACTACAGCATCTGCCGCGAACTGGATATGGATGGCTATCAGGGCTTTTATTTCGCCAAACCCGAGACACTAAGCTCGACCATTATCCACCCGGGGATGGTCAACACCTTGAACCTGCTCAATCTGGTACGCTGCGATGCCGATATCGATCAGATCGAGGCCATCCTCAAAATAGACTTGGCCCTATCCTTCAAGCTGCTGCGTTTTGTCAACTCGGCAGCTGCCGGCAACCACATCCGCATCACTTCGTTTACACATGCCATTACCGTACTAGGCTACCGCAAGCTCTATCGCTGGCTGACCCTACTGCTGGTTACGAATAATACAAACGCTCAAGTCAGCGCCCCGCTGCAACGGGCCGCCATTACCCGCGCCCGATTGATGGAAAATATCGGCCAGCAGCAAGGGCTCTCTCAAGAGAACACCGACCTACTATTCATTAGCGGTATGTTTTCGCTACTAGACGTCATACTAAAAATACCGATGATTGAAGCACTCAGGTATTTGCAACTTCCCAAGGAAGTGGAGGCGGCCTTACTGGGTAAACCCGGTACCGGTGCTTCGCTACTGGCTCTGACACGCTCACTCGAGTCACCAGAGCTTGAACAAATTGCTTATCTTGCACATGCTGCCGGCCTTTCAGCGACACAATTAAATGCATTGCACGCCGAGGCACTCGGTTGGGTTGAGAATCTGGGTTTATAATCGGCGTTTTACCGCCCGTTTCTGCGCCCGTAATGAACCTACTGTCCATAGACACTTCGACCGATCACCTGTCACTTGCCATTCGTCACCATGGCAAGTGCGTGCTATTTCACCAGCAGGTCGGCCAGAAACATGCCGAACTGCTACTCCCTACCCTGCAAACCCTATTAGCAGAACTGGCTATCGGCCTGCATCAGCTGGATGCCATTACCTTCAGCCAGGGGCCGGGCTCATTTACCGGTATCCGCATCGGCTGTGCTATTGCGCAAGGACTGGCTTTTGCTAACCACTTGCCCATAATCGCCATACCGACGCTGGATACCATAGCCATTCAGGCGACAGGAAAAAAATCACTGGTCTGCATGGACGCACGCATGGGTCAGGTTTATAGCGCATGCTATGACGCACAAGGCGTACGGCTTGATGGCATCCGCGTCTGTAATCCGGAAGAGATTATTCTGCAAGATGGTCACTGGAATGCAATCGGTGATGGCTTCCTGCACTATGAGAGCGCCTTGCTGCCACGACTGTCTCCGCTGCTGGATAGCATCGATGCCACGCTGCGCCCGCACGCCAATGCACTGATCACGCTGGCCGATAGTGGCCGCTACCCTGCCCTGCCGGCACATCAAACCGAGATTCTGTACGTGCGCAACAAGATTGCCCTGACCACACACGAGCAAAAGGCAAGCCGCAAATGAGATGCGTACGCACAGCAACGGCGGCTGACATGCCGCGGCTGGCCATACTGGAAGCTGCCGCGAGCCCGCACCCATGGAGCGAACGCGACTACAGCGACTCTTTGCAAGCGGGCCACAGCTTCACTCTGCTGTGCCAAGAAGATGACATTCTGGCGTGGAGCGTATGCATGAGCATACTGGATGAAGTCCACCTGCTGAATATTGCCACCAGCTTGCCGCATCAGGGCCGAGGTCACGCCCGGCATCTGCTACAGCAAATCATGGATACAGCCAGACAACAGGGCGCGCGCAATATGCTACTCGAAGTACGCGCCAGCAATCAGGCTGCACAAGGGCTCTATCTGAGCGAAGGATTCTGCCAGAACGGCCTGCGCAAGAACTACTACCGCCTCTCCGGGGGCACTGAACACGCCATCCTGATGGAGGCGCTACTATGAGCCGGCGACTGACGCTGGTAGAGGCAATGGGAATCGGCCCCTTATGGCATAGACGCAATATGGAATATGTCCATATTGCGCCGGAGCCCGCCGAACAACCGGTGCCACGGCAAGCCGTGATCTCGGCAAGCGCTCCCCCCGCCCTTAGCATTCAGCAAGACCAGACAGACAAGACCCATTCAGGCGTACCCATTCGGCCGATGACCGATCACGGGCATAAAAACCTGCAGGCGCTAAGCTGGAACGAACTCAAGGATGAAGTTGCCCGCTGTCGCGAGTGCCCACTCTGCGACACGCGGACTCAGACCGTATTTGGCCGCGGCAATCCGCAAGCACGCTGGCTGTTTATTGGGGAAGCACCGGGAGAAGACGAAGACTTGCAGGGTGAAGCATTCGCCGGACGTGCCGGCATGCTGCTGGACAATATATTACAGGCTGCCGGGCTGGATAAGGCAGATGACGTCTATATCACCAATATGCTGAAGTGCCGGCCGCCTATCAACCGCAACCCGCAGATGGATGAAATCAACGCCTGCCACCCATATCTGGCCGCACAAATTGCATTACTGCGCCCAGCACTGATCGTGACACTCGGACGTTTCGCCAGCCAGACACTGCTGCAAAGCAAAGAAAGCATCGCCAGCTTGCGTGGCCGCGTGCACGACTATCAGGGCATTCCTGTCATAGCCAGTTTTCTCCCGGCTTATCTCTTGCGTAACCAGCTGCAAAAAGCAGCCGTCTGGCAAGACATCTTGCGTGCTAAAGACATCATGAAAAAAAGCACTGCCGATTAGGCGAAAAAAAGATAAAAAAAACCCTTCGCCGTGCACCAGCGAATGGTTCTTTACGATCAATTCAAGAAATTCAAGCTTACTTAAGCTTGGTTTCCTTGTAGAGCACATGCTTGCGGACAACAGGATCAAACTTCTTGATCTCCATTTTCTCAGGCATAGTGCGCTTGTTCTTGGTCGTGGTGTAAAAGTGGCCAGTGCCAGCAGTCGATTCGAGCTTGATCTTGTCGCGCATGATGATCCTTCGCTATCAGATTTCGCCGCGCGTACGCAGATCGGCCAGAACGGATTCGATACCGTTCTTGTCGATGGTACGCAGGGCTGCATTGGAAACGCGCAGGCGCACCCAACGGTTTTCGCTTTCAACCCAGAACTTGCGGTACTGCAGGTTCGGTAGAAAACGACGTTTCGTCTTGTTATTGGCGTGGGAAACGTTGTTCCCGGTCATCGGACGCTTGCCGGTGACTTTGCATACTCGCGCCATGGTTAATCACTCCCAAAACCGGTAAAAACCGGCTTTATATCATAAAAACAAGCAGATAAGCAAGCTAGAAGGCGGACAACTAAGGGCAAGCCCCGGCCCGCACAAAACCGGCTGCCATTGTAACGGATTTAATACGGAGCGCCAGCAGTTTTTTCCGGTAAAACAGCAGCTTTGCATTTACCTGCATCCACAACAAGCATAACAAGAGATCAACATCACGTGTTCAATTGTGACGCGATTCAGGTTAAAATCCCAGATTCCCACAGAGTAGTACTCCCATGACCAAGTACATCTTCGTGACCGGTGGCGTCGTATCTTCCCTGGGCAAGGGTATTGCTGCTGCGTCTATCGCTGCTATCCTCGAATCGCGCGGGCTTAAAGTCACCATGCTTAAGCTCGACCCCTATATCAACGTTGACCCGGGCACCATGAGCCCGTTCCAGCACGGCGAAGTCTTCGTAACTGAAGATGGTGCCGAGACCGATCTTGACCTCGGCCACTACGAGCGCTTCATCAGCTCCAAGATGAAGAAGGCCAACAACTTCACCTCGGGCCAGGTTTACGAATCGGTCATCGCCAAGGAGCGCCGCGGCGACTATCTGGGCGGTACGGTGCAGGTAATTCCGCACATTACCGACGAAATCAAGCACAAGCTGCGTGAGGGTGCGGGCAATGTCGATGTCGCTATCGTCGAAATCGGCGGCACCGTCGGTGACATCGAATCACTGCCTTTCCTGGAAGCCATCCGCCAGATGCGCTCCAATCTGGGCCGCAAAAACACGCTGTATGTACACCTGTCCTATGTGCCCTACATCGCGACGGCGGGCGAAATCAAGACCAAGCCTACCCAGCACTCGGTGAAAGAACTGCGCGAAATCGGTATCCAGCCGGACATTCTGCTGTGCCGCATGGATCGCATCTTGCCTGAAGAAGAAAAGCGCAAGATCGCGCTCTTCTGCAACGTAGAAGAAAATGCCGTTATCGGCTGCTACGATGCCGACTCCATCTACAAAGTGCCATCGATGCTGCACAATCAGGGCATAGACGACATCATCTGCGAGCACCTGCAGCTGGACCTGCCCAAGGCTGATCTGACGGCCTGGAACAATATCATCGATGCGATTGAGCACCCGGCGCACGAGATCAAGATTGCCATGGTCGGCAAGTATGTCGACCTGACCGAATCGTACAAATCGCTGTCCGAAGCACTCAAGCACGCCGGCATCCACAACCGTACCCAAGTCGACATCGTGTATATCGACTCGGAAGAACTGGAACGTGAAGGTGTCGCCTCGCTACAGGGCATGGATGCCATTCTGGTACCGGGCGGCTTTGGCAAGCGCGGTGTAGAAGGCAAGATTCTGGCGGTCAAGTATGCACGCGAGAACAATATCCCGTATCTGGGCATTTGCCTGGGCATGCAGATCGCCCTGATCGAATATGCGCGCGACGTTGCCGGCATGAGCGGAGCCAACTCGACCGAATTTGATCTGGACACCGACTTCCCGGTGGTGGCGCTGATCGACGAGTGGGTTAACCACGACGGCAAGATCGAGACCCGCGACGAAAACTCCAATCTGGGCGGCACCATGCGCCTGGGGGGACAGACGTGCGAACTGGCAGCAGGCTCGCTGGCGGCTACCGTTTACGGCAGCAATGAAATCAGCGAACGCCACCGCCACCGCTATGAAGTAAACAACTACTACGTAGCGCGCCTAGAACAAGCCGGCCTCAGCGTCAGCGGCCGTTCGGCTGGCCATGAAAAACTGGTTGAAACCATAGAACTGCCTAGCCATCGCTGGTTCTTTGCCTGCCAGTTTCACCCTGAGTTCACCTCCACTCCGCGCGACGGCCACCCGCTGTTCAGCGCCTATGTGAAGGCTGCCCTCGCCTATCAAGCCGAACAAGCCTGATAGACGGCACCGGGCCGTACATGCGGCCCGGCTTTACGGAGACAAGACCATGCAATTGACCGGATTCGAAGTCGGCCTGAATCACCCGCTATTCCTGATCGCAGGCCCTTGCGTCATCGAGAGCGAGCAGATGGCGATAGATACGGCTGGCGCACTCAAGGAAATCACCAGCGAACTGGGGATTCCCTTTATCTACAAATCCAGCTTCGACAAAGCCAACCGCTCGTCCGGTACTTCGTTCCGCGGCTTGGGCATGGAAGAAGGCCTGCGCATTCTGGCCGAAGTCAAACGCCAGATCGGTGTACCGGTCCTGACCGACGTCCACAACGAACACGAAGTGCCCCATGTTGCGGCCGTGGTCGACGTACTGCAAACCCCGGCCTTCCTCGCCCGCCAGACCGACTTCATCCGCGCCGTCGCCATCAGCGGCAAGCCGGTGAATATCAAGAAGGGCCAGTTCATGGCGCCCGGCGACATGAAGCACGTGCTGGACAAGGCACGGGCTGCTGCGCTGGAAGCCGGCCTGTCGGCCGACCGTTTTATGGCGTGCGAACGCGGGGCCTCGTTCGGTTACAACAATCTGGTTTCCGACATGCGCTCGCTGGCGATCATGCGCGAAACCGGATGCCCGGTCGTTTATGATGCCACCCACTCGGTACAACTGCCGGGCGGACAAGGCACCTCTTCCGGCGGCCAGCGCGAGTTCGTACCGGTACTGGCCCGTGCCGCCGTTGCGGCCGGTGTGGCAGGCATTTTCATGGAAACGCATCCCAATCCGTGCGAAGCACTGTCGGATGGCCCGAATGCCTGGCCACTGGGACGCATGAAAGAACTGCTGACCACACTGCGCGATCTGGATGCGCTGGTCAAAGCCTCGCCATGGCCTGAACATTCGCTCTGAAAATAAAAGCTTGAAATGCTCGGCCAGACACTAGTCTGGCCGAAGCTTTAACTGGTCACAATCAACCACTGCAATGGAAATAGGGGATACACCATGAGTTCTATCATCGACGTCATCGCTCGCGAGATTCTGGATTCGCGCGGCAATCCGACGGTAGAGTGCGACGTACTGCTCGAGTCCGGCGTAATGGGACGCGCAGCCGTTCCCTCCGGCGCCTCGACCGGCGAAAAAGAAGCTCTGGAACTGCGTGATGGCGACAAGGGCCGCTACTTCGGCAAAGGCGTACTCAAAGCCGTTGAAAATATCAATACCGAAATCTGCGAAACCATCATCGGTCTGGACGCATCCGACCAGGCCTTTATCGACCGCACCCTGATCGAGCTGGATGGCACCGAGACCAAGGGCCGTCTGGGCGCCAATGCCATGCTGGCCGTCTCCATGGCGGTCGCCCGTGCCGCTGCCGAAGATGCAGGCCTGCCTCTGTACCGCTATCTGGGCGGTGCAGGCCCAATGGCCTTGCCGGTACCGATGATGAACGTGATCAATGGCGGCGCACATGCCAACAACACGCTCGACATCCAAGAATTCATGATTATCCCGGTCGGTGCCAGTACCTTCCGTGAGGCATTGCGCTGTGGTGCCGAGATTTTCCATACCCTGAAAAAAATCTGTGATGGCAAAGGTTACGCCACCACGGTAGGCGACGAAGGCGGCTTCGCGCCCAACCTGACCAGCCACGAAGACGCGATCCTGCTGATTCTGGAAGCGATCGATGCAGCCGGCTATATCGCAGGCCAAGATGTGGTGCTGGCGCTGGATTGCGCCTCCAGCGAATTCTACCGCGACGGCCGTTACCACCTGACCGCCGAAGGCCTGTCGCTGAGCTCGGCCGAGTTTGCCGACTATCTGGCCCATCTGGCCGACACCTACCCTATCATTTCGATCGAAGACGGGATGAGCGAGCATGACTGGGATGGCTGGAAGATCCTGACCGAACGCCTGGGCGAACGCGTACAGCTGGTGGGCGACGATATCTTCGTCACCAACCCGGCCATTCTGGCGCAAGGCATTCAAAGCGGTATCGCCAATTCACTACTGGTGAAAGTCAACCAGATCGGCACCCTGTCGGAAACCCTGAAAGCCGTGGATCTGGCCAAGCGCTCACGCTACACCAGCGTAATGAGCCACCGCTCGGGCGAAACCGAAGACAGCACCATTGCCGATCTGGCCGTAGCGACCAACTGCATGCAGATCAAGACCGGCTCTTTGTCCCGCTCCGACCGCATGGCCAAGTACAATCAGCTGTTGCGTATCGAAGAAGAGCTAGGCGATGCGGCCTGGTACCCTGGCCGTGCTGCTTTTTACAACCTGAAATAAGCTGAAACTCATGCGCGCATTGACCCTGACGCTAGTCACCCTGATTATTGCCCTGCAATGGCCCTTATGGCTGGGCAAGGGCAGCTGGCTCAGGGTCTGGCAGCTTGACCAGCAAGTCCAAGAGCAAAAGGTGGCCAACCTCAAGCTGGCCACCCGCAATACCGCACTGGACGCTGAAGTACGCGATCTGAAGCAAGGCACAGCCGCCATCGAAGAACGGGCGCGAAATGAACTTGGCATGATCCGCCCGGGTGAGGTATTTTTCCAGCTGCTGGATCATGCCGCCAATAAAAATGGCGGCACCCACTAGGACCGGAAAACCGGACAGACAGGCAGCAAAATTACATCGCTGTTGACCAATACAACCCGGCGTGGCCGATGACAACACAAAATCCTACCGATCTTGCACGTGAAACGCTCAAACAACTGGCCAGCCGCCAGTTGTTGCCTACTCCGGAAAATTTCGCGCAAATTTATGCTCAGGTTTCCGGCAACGGCGTGGCGCGCAAGCACCGACTGACCGAGCTTTTGACGCAGGCTTTTGCCAGCCTGAGCCCGCAAGGCCATAGCTACCGCTTGGGGCTAACCCGCCTGAATCAGGCGCTGGATAGCGAAGCGTGGGAACAAGTGCCACAGCTGTGCATAGACTTGATTACCCTGCATGTACGCGAACGCGAACTGGCCGACAACTGGGGCAATCTGATCCTGTCCTTGCTGCGGGTATGGGAAGTTCGCCACCCTGAGCTGACGCAAGCCTATAAGCAAAGTGCACTCGAGCGGCTAATCATTAATTTCGGCAAAAATCCCGAAGAGCTCAACCAGAAGCTGCACAAGCTACTGCACGACTGGAGCCGGGGCCAGCACTCGGCAGTGACCGCCGAACAGGCAGAGCCGCTAGCCGCCATCCCGTCCAGCGCTCTCCCCGCAGACAACAGCGATGCAGGCTGGAGCAGCGCCATCATGCTGACGCTCAAGTACGGTGTCGAGCCGCGCCTGATCCACTACCCTGCCCTGCTGGACAGCTACCAAGCTTTGCAACAGCAACTGGAAGATCTGGAAAACAGCGAAGCCGCGCGTCTGGATTTTACCGCCAAGCTGCGAACCTTCCTGCTGACGCTTGAACTGCAAAAACAGCAGGACGAGCGGCTGGTGTCCGGGCTGAGCAATCTGCTGACCCTGCTGCTGCAAAATATCGCCGAACTCAATGGCTCGGACAGCTATCTGCTCGGGCAGATCAGCA
>NZ_JBOFOO010000055.1:0-4550 GCF_051659485.1 Craterilacuibacter sp.
GAAAAAGGCAATCTGTTTCTGGCCTTGGGGCGCTACAACGGTAGCCGTGGCCGCGCCGAGTATCCGGACATGGTGCGGGGTGCATGGCAGAAAAACTGGTCATGGTCGCCGCCCGCGACGCTGCGGCAGACATCCTTACCCTAGAAACCCGCCGATGGCGGGTTTTTTATGCAGATAGCGCCGGTTTTATCCGGGGATTGTCCTGCGCCTTCAATCGCCTGTGATGAGGCATTTCTATACGCATCTGTAATGCTGCGTATATGTCATTTTTATGTAATTATGCGCAGGCTTGATAAATAACAACCTTGGTTTGCAAAATTGAAGGGAAGCAGGATGCTGAAAAAGATGACCATAGGTCAACGCGTCGCTTTGCTGGCCAGCAGCCTGTTGCTGTTCGTTTGCGTGATAGGGGGCGTCGGTCTGGCCGCGCTTAACCGGGTCGATGTCAATCTGGAGGATCTGCTGGATAACGATGTCGCATTCAGCCTCCAGATGGATAGGCTGGAGAGCGATATGCTGCGGGTGCGTCAGGCGGAGAAAGACATTCTGTTGAGTCTGGGCAATCCTGCGGATAGCGAAAAAACGCTGGCCTCGACCAAGATCAAGTTCGACAAGAGCGTGGCGGTACTGAGCGCCGGTGTCAAAGAGGCGCGCACCCTGACGCATCTGGCGGATAAGCAGGGCGAGCTTGCTGCGCTGGAGGGCAATATCGCAGCCTATCGCCAAGGGATGGAGGCGCTGTATCTGCGCCTGCAGTCCGGTGAAATGACCCAGGCCAATCAGGCCGATGCCGCGATTGCGCCATTCAAGACCCAGCTATATGCCTTGCGTGACCAGGTGGCTAGCTTGGGCGAACAGGCCGATGCTTATATCGACTCGGCGGATGCGCGGATGGAGGCCATGCTGGCCGATATCCGTAGCCTGCTGCTGGGCGCTCTGCTGCTGGCCTTGGTGCTGGGCGTGCTGCTGGCGGTATTGATCGTGCGCTCTATCACCCGTCCGCTGGGTGTGCTGCAAGCGAGCATGCGTCAGGCGGCGGCACAGAATGACCTGACCATCCGGGTCGACACCTCCGGGCAGGACGAAGTCAGCGAAACCGCACGCGCACTGGCTACCTTGCTGGGTAATCTGTCGGCTTTTGTCGAGCGTACCCGTGGCGACGCGCAGCGCGTCAGCACCACCTCGCATTCGATGTCCGATATTGCATCGCGCATTACCGAAGCGACGCGCGCACAGGCCGATGCCTCGTCTTCGACGGCTGCCGTGGTCGAACAGATGACGACAGGTATTAGCCGCGTAGCAGAGCATGCTTCTCAGATGGCTGGCGAAGCGCGCTCCAGCATGGAAATGTCGGTTACCGGTAGCCGGGTCGCCGGAGAGGCCGCCTCAGAAATGACTGAAATCGCCAAGGTCATCCGTATTTCCGAAGCCAGTATTGCGAGCCTAAGCCAGCGCTCCAGCGAGATCGGCAGCATTGTCGGCGTGATCCGCAAGATTGCCGAGCAGACCAATCTGCTGGCGCTGAATGCCGCGATCGAGGCGGCGCGTGCCGGCGAGAGCGGGCGTGGCTTTGCCGTGGTGGCCGACGAAGTGCGCAAGCTGGCCGAGCGTACGGCGCAGGCGACCAATGAAATCTCGTCCAAGATCAGCCTGGTGCAGGGTGAAACCCAGGCGGCGGTCAGTAGTATGCAGCAGGCTGCCGGGCAGGTGAGCAGCGGGGTCGAACTGAGCCGGTCCGTCGCCGAAACGCTGGAAACCCTGCGCGAGCTGTCGGCCCAAGTGCTGGGCAAGACCGACGAAATTGCCGCTGCGATGCAGGAGCAGAGCCATGCCAGCCAAGAGGCGGCGCGCAGTGTGGAGCATATTGCCAAGATGAGCGAGAGCAATAGCCGCTCGGTGGCCGAATCGGCCGGCATGGCCAGCCAATTGTCGCAATTGTCCAGCGAACTGAGCCAGGAAATCGGCCGCTTCCGTACCTAAGCCCGGCATGAGGCCGGCTTGCCCGGCCTCTTAATCCTTTTGCGCCAGCAATAGCTTTTTCAATAGCGCCGCCAGTTGTACGCGTTCGGCTTGATCCAGCGGCTCCAGCAGTTCCGCCTCGGCCGCCAGATGGTGGCTGACCGCATCTTCTATCACCGCCAGCCCCTTGCCTGTCAGCGCCACGATCACGCCGCGCCTGTCGTGCGGGTCGGCGCTGCGCGTCACCAGCGCCGCCTTTTCCAGCTGGTTGATGCGGTTGGTCAGCGCGCCGGATGAAATCAGTACCATATTCTGCAACTGGCCCGGTGACAGCTGGAAAGGTGTGCCGGCGCGGCGTAGCGCCGCCAGCACGTCGAATTCGCCGACATTGATCTGGTGCAATGCCAGATCCTGCAGTACACGGCGGGTGATGAAATACTCCATGCGCGCAATGCGGCCGATAACTTCGGTAGAGGAGGGGTCAAGGTCGGGACGGACATCGCGCCACAGGGCAACGATCTGGTCGATCTGGTCGGCGGGGGAGTGGTCCATAAACACGGGGTTTGGGCGGGTTAAGAACGGGCGCGAGCTTAACATGGATAGAGCATACTTTGCCGTGTGTGGATGTTTCCAGATAAAATATCTTTATTTGAAGATTCGACACCATGAAAACAGCTATCCGCGGCGCGCTGCTCACCTTCAAGGACGATCCCTTCGTGCGCGACATGCAGGACTGCATGGTGTACGAAGACGACGCCGTTGTGGTGATGGAAGACGGCAAGATCGCCGCCGTCGGCCCTGCCGCCACCATCCTGCCTACCCTGCCCCAAGATCTGGAAGTCACGCGCTACACCGATAGCGTGATCCTGCCCGGCTTTATCGACAGCCATGTCCACTATCCGCAGACCGAGATGATTGCCGCCTACGGCGAGCAGCTGATCGACTGGCTGAACAACTACACCTTCATCACCGAGCAGGGTTTCGCCGACAAGGACCATGCCGCCGAGGTTGCGTCGGTGTTTCTCAAAGAGCAGCACAAGAACGGCGTCACCAGCGCCTGCGTATTCGGCACTGTGTTCCCGCAGTCGGTCGATGCGCTGTTCGAGGAGGCTGCCAACTACGATATGCGCATCATGGCCGGCAAGGTGTGCATGGACCGCAATGCTCCAGAGGCCTTACTCGACACACCGCAGCGCGCCTACGATGAATCGAAAGTGCTGATCGAGCGCTGGCACGGCAAGGGCCGCGCCGAGTATGTGATCACCCCGCGCTTCGCGCCAACGTCGAGCCCGGAGCAGCTGGAAATGCTCGGTGCGCTGGCTCGCGAGTTTCCGAATACGCTGATCCAGTCGCACCTGTCGGAAAACCGTGGCGAGGTCGAATGGGTGAAGTCGCTGTTCCCTGCTTGCCGCGACTATACCGATGTCTACCAGCGCTTTGGCCTGTTGCGCGAGCGCGCGATTTACGGCCACGGCATCCACCTGTCCGAGGCCGAACTCGAGGTGCTGTCCGCCACCGGCACCGCCATCGCGCACTGCCCGACATCCAACTTCTTCCTCGGCTCCGGCTGCTTCAACGTCAAGCAGGCGCGTGACGCGCGCCGCCCGGTCAAAGTGGGTTTGGCGACCGATCTGGGGGCAGGCACCAGCTTCTCCATGCTGCAGACCATGAACGAAGCGTACAAGGCCGCGCAGCTGAGTGGCTACGCGCTGTCTGCCGGTCATGCCTTCTATCTCGCCAGCCGCGGCAGCGCCGAGGCGCTAGGCCTTGCGGACAAGATAGGCAGCATCGAAGTCGGCAAGGAAGCCGACCTTGCCGTACTGAACCTCAAGTCGACGCCCATCATCGAGTACCGCATGAAGTATGCACGCGATATCCATGAGGCCTTGTTCGTCCAGATGACACTGGGCGACGACCGGGCGATTGCAGCGACCTATATCGCCGGGCGGAGGGTATGGGGTTGAGGGGGAATAGGGATTGAGGAATGGAATGGCCGGCTCCCGAGTCCCGGATCCCCATTCCCTGCTCCCGATTTTTTACAAAAACAGATAACGCGCGATAAACAGGCCGGCGATGACCACGATGGGCAGCGACAATTGTTTGCCCTGGCCGGTGGCGAGCTTGGTGATCACATAGGTGATGGCACCGAAGGCGATGCCGTCGGCGATGGAGAAGGTGAAGGCCATGGTGGTGATGCAGGCGATGGCCGGCGCGGTTTCGGTCAGCTCGTCCCACTCCAGATGGGTGAGGCTGCGCAACATCAGGATGGCGACGTAGAGCAGCGCCGGGGCAGTGGCGTAGCCGGGCACCATCGCCGCCAGCGGCGCGAATACCAGAGCGGCGATAAACAGGCCGGCGATGACCACGGCGGTGAGGCCGGTACGTCCGCCGGCGGCGATGCCGGTGGTCGATTCGATATAGCTGGTGGTGCTGGAGGTGCCCAACAGTGCGCCGGCGCTGATCGCTGCCGAATCAGCCAGCAGCGCACGCTTGAGGCGCGGCAGTTTGCCGTCTTTATCCAGAAAGTTGCCGCGCTCGGCGATGGCAATCAGCGTGCCCGAAGTCTCGAACAGACTCATC
This sequence comes from Craterilacuibacter sp., assembly GCF_051659485.1. NCBI lineage: Bacteria > Pseudomonadati > Pseudomonadota > Betaproteobacteria > Neisseriales > Neisseriaceae > Craterilacuibacter > Craterilacuibacter sp. The sequence goes on from NZ_JBOFOO010000055.1 coordinate 4,540, forward strand.
AAAAAGAAGGA
>NZ_JBOFOO010000056.1:0-14894 GCF_051659485.1 Craterilacuibacter sp.
CAACAGCGCAAGACCAATATCCTGGTGCGCCATCTCACGACCGCGGAAGCGCAAGGTGATCTTGGCCTTGTCGCCATCTTCCAGGAAGCGAATCAGGTTACGCATCTTGACGTTGTAGTCGCCATCATCAGTACCAGGCCGGAATTTGACTTCCTTGATCTGGATCTGCTTCTGCTTGGACTTGGCTTCCTGACGCTTTTTCGACAGCTCGTACTTGAACTTGCCGTAGTCCATCAACTTCACAACCGGCGGTTGGGCATTGGGAGAAATCTCTACCAAGTCCACATCCTGCTCTTCAGCAAGCACCAGCGCCTCGCGCAGACTCACAATACCGAGCTGCTCACCTTCATTACCTACCAGACGAATTTCGCGAGCAGTTATCTCGCCGTTAATCCGTGGTTCGCGTTCCTGAGCTATGGCCAAATCTCCTATACATTAATCTATCGTGCTGGTGCCGACTCAGGCTGCAGGCATTTCTGCCTTCAGCCGGTCGATAAACGCGGAAAGCGAGAGTTGCCCCAAGTCTTCACCACGTGCCCTTACGGCAACCAGTCCCTCTGCCTTTTCCTTGTCGCCGACAATAATCTGATACGGCAACTTCTGTAGGCTGTGTTCGCGGATTTTATAACCGATCTTCTCGTTTCTCAAGTCCAGATCGACGCGAAAGCCTTGTTTCTTCAATGTTTCGACAACTTCGGTCGCGTAATCGGCCTGCGCCTCGGTAATATTCATCACTACCATCTGTATCGGTGCCAACCACAACGGGAAAGCACCCGCATGGTTTTCGATCAGAATGCCGATAAAGCGCTCAAGCGAACCCAGAATGGCACGATGCAACATCACCGGACGCTTGCGACCATTTTCTTCGGTCACATACTCGGCATCCAGACGCTCAGGCAGCACAAAGTCGAGCTGCAAGGTGCCGCACTGCCAGGAGCGACCCAGCGCATCCTTGATATGGTATTCGATCTTGGGACCATAGAACGCGCCCTCACCCGGCAACTCTTCCCACGTCACACCACAGGCAGACAGGGCGTCGCGCAGGCCTTGCTCGGCCTTGTCCCAGACTTCGTCGGAACCGGCACGCTTTTCCGGACGCAAGGACAGCTTGATATCAACCTTATCGAAGCCGAAATGCTTGTACACCGCCATCGTTAGCTCATTGAACGCCTGTGCTTCGCTATTTACCTGTTCTTCGGTGCAGAAGATATGCGCATCATCCTGCACAAAACCACGCACACGCATCAGACCATGCAGCGCGCCGGACGGCTCATTACGGTGACAGGCACCAAACTCGGCCAGACGCAGCGGCAAATCGCGATAAGAACGCAAACCCTGATTGAACACCTGCACATGACCCGGGCAGTTCATCGGCTTCACCGCGTAATCGCGCTTTTCCGACTCGGTGGTAAACATATTGTCGCGATAGTTGTCCCAATGGCCGGATTTCTCCCACAGGGTACGATCCATCACCATAGGTGTGCGGATTTCCTGATAGCCGGCGGCGTCCAGGGTTTTACGCATGTACTGCTCAATGCTCTGCCACAGCGTCCAACCCTTGGGATGCCAGAACACCATACCCGGTGCCTCATCCTGCAAGTGAAAGAGGTCCAGCACCTTGCCCAGCTTGCGGTGGTCGCGCTTTTCCGCCTCTTCCAGCATATGCAGATAAGCCGCCAGATCTTCCTTCTTGGCCCAGGCGGTACCGTAAATACGCTGCAGCATCTCGTTCTTGCTGTCACCGCGCCAGTAAGCACCTGCCAGCTTCATCAACTTGAACACCTTGAGCTTGCCGGTGGACGGCACATGCGGGCCACGGCACAGGTCGGTAAAATCACCTTCCTTGTACAGCGACAGAACCTCGCCCTGCGGGATAGATTCGATAATCTCGGCCTTGTACGCCTCGCCAATACCCTTGAAGTAGGCAACCGCCTCGTCGCGGGTCAGCGTATAACGCTCGACCGGGATGTCCTGCTTGGCCAGCTCGGCCATTTTCTTTTCGATGGCGACCAGATCTTCCGGCGTAAACGGACGCTTGTAGCTGAAGTCGTAGTAAAAGCCGTTTTCGATCTCCGGCCCGATGGTGACTTGCGCATCCGGAAATAGCGTCTTGACGGCATAGGCCAGCAAGTGCGCGGTCGAGTGGCGGATCACCGCCAAGCCATCCGCATCCTTATCGGTAACAATCGCAAGATCCGCATCTTTTTCGATCAGGAAAGAGGTATCGACCAGCTCGCCATCTACACGCCCAGCCAGCGCGGCACGCGCAAGGCCGGTGCCGATGGATGCGGCAACTTCATGAACAGTAACGGCAACATCGAAAGAACGAACAGAACCGTCTGGCAGGCGGATATCAGGCATCGCAACTCCAACTTTAGATAAGGAAATGCGCCACAAGGCGTGCATGCATTGGAAAAAAGAATAAAAAAAAGCGCGGCCGAGCCGCGCTTTTTTCATGAAGCAACCCAAGGCTCGTCAAGGGATCGAGATCAAAGGGGAGTGGTTGTACTGGACATATCCACCTGAAGCTCCATGCGAATATTTTGGTAGGCGATACTGGAATCGAACCAGCGACCTCCACGATGTCAACGTGGCGCTCTAACCAGCTGAGCTAACCGCCTGTAAATCTGAGTCACGGATATTAATCATTCCGGCACCGTTTGGCAAGTATTTTATCCGGAAAACTTGAAAAGCCGGCTTTGCGCTATACTGGCGCGTTGATTTTGCACAAGATTTATTCTCATGCTCAAGTTTACCCTACACAAGACATCGGGCGGTGCCCGCCGCGGCACGCTGGAACTCAATCATGGCACGGTGGAAACGCCGGTATTCCAGCCGGTAGGCACCTACGGCTCGGTCAAGGCGATGAGCCCGCTGGAACTGAATGAAATCGGTGCCCAGATCATCCTGGGCAATACCTTCCACCTGTGGCTGCGCCCCGGCCTGGAGGTCATCGAATCATTTGGCGGCCTACATGGCTTCATGGGCTGGGACAAACCGATACTCACCGACTCCGGTGGTTTTCAGGTATTCAGCCTGGGCGCACTCAGAAAACTGACCGAAGAAGGCTGCACCTTCCAAAGCCCGGTCAACGGCGACAAGCTATTTTTGTCACCCGAGATCTCGATGAAGATACAGACGGTACTGAACTCAGACATCGTGATGCAACTGGATGAGTGCACCCCGGGCCAGGTCGACCATAAAACGGCAGAAAGCTCGATGCAGATGAGCTTGCGCTGGGCCGCACGTTCGCGTCAGGCTTTTGACGACCTAAACAATCCCAACGCGCTGTTCGGTATCGTGCAAGGCAACCTTTATACCGATTTGCGCCGCAAGTCGCTGGAAGGCCTGATGGAGATCGGCTTTGACGGCATCGCCATCGGCGGCCTATCGGTGGGCGAACCCAAGCCCGAGATGTACCGCATGCTGGAAGAAATGCGCGATATGTTGCCGGCAGAAAAACCACACTATCTGATGGGCGTAGGCACCCCGGAAGATCTGGTCCAGGGCGTCGCCAACGGTATCGATATGTTCGATTGCGTGATGCCGACCCGTAATGCGCGCAATGGCTGGATCTTCACCCGCTACGGCGACATCAAGATCAAGAATGCACGCCACAAACTGGACCACGCACCGCTGGACGCAGAATGCACCTGCTATGCCTGCAGCAATTTCAGCCGCGCCTATCTGCATCACCTGCACCGGACCGGCGAAATTCTGGGTGCGCGCCTAAATACCATCCACAACCTGCATTACTATCAGGAACTGATGCAGGAAATGCGCGATGCCATCGACGCCGACCGCTTCGAAGACTGGCGCGCCTCTTTCCATGAGCAACGGGCCCGCGGCACCTGAAATAACACGATAAATTAAGCGCAACGGAACCCGCCCACAGCAGGCGGGTCGGATAGCGCTTATGCCTATGGCGCGATCACGGTTGGAAAAGCGCCGTGTCGTCGTTACAATTGCCGGTCTATCCGTATTCCGGCCTGATACCACCAAGGGAGTTCTCAGATGTTTATTACCCCTGCTTACGCAGCAGATACCGCCATCGCCGGTTTCGATATCATGCAGTTCCTGCCGATGATCGTCATCTTCGTGCTGTTCTGGTTCCTGCTGGTACGCCCGCAACAGAAGCGCATGAAGGAACAGCAAAAGATGCTGTCCGAAATTTCCAAGGGCGACGAAGTCGTGACCCAGGGCGGCATGGTAGGCCGCGTGACCAAACTGGCGGACCAGTACCTGACACTGGAAATTACCAGCGGTGTGGAAATCACCATCCAGCGTGGCGCAGTCGCAGCCAAGCTGGAAAAAGGTACGATGAAGTCCCTGTAAACCCCAAGAGCAGGCCGCCACGTTGCGGCCTGCTTTTTGCCTAGTCTCCCCCCATGAATCGCTACCCGCTCTGGAAATACCTCGTCATCGCGGTGGCCCTGATCGTCTCGACGATCTATACGCTGCCCAACTTTTATGGCGAGACCCCGGCTGTACAGATCTCCAGCACACGCCAGTCGATGCCGATTGATACGGCCGTCATGGCGCGCGTCGAAGAAGCCCTCAAGAGTCACCAGATCAGCCCCGATGGCCTGTATCTGGACAATGGCAGCCTGAAGGTACGCTTCAAGGACCCCGACACGCAGATCAAGGCGCGCGACGTGATCCAGCAGGCGCTGGGTGACAACTACATCATTGCGCTCAATCTGCTGGCGGCCTCCCCGCAATGGCTGACTCAAATACATGCCAACCCGATGTTCCTCGGCCTCGACCTGCGCGGTGGCGTGCACTTCCTGCTGGAAGTGGACATGAAAGCGGCGCTCGACAAGACCATGGAGCGCTACGCCGGCGATATCCGCCGCGAGCTGAAAGACCAGAAGATCCGCTACGGCACGATCCGCCGCACCGGCAATACGCTGGATGTGCAACTTCGCGATGCCGAAACACTGGCCGCCGCAGAAAAAGCCATCATGCGCACCCTGCCCGGCCTGACACTGACGGCTGACGATGCCAGCTTCCGTCTGATACTGACGCTCAAGCCGGAAGAAATCACCCGTATCGAGTCCGACGCGGTCAAACAGAACATCACCACCTTGCACAACCGCGTCAACGAACTGGGTGTGGCTGAACCTGTGATCCAGCAAGCCGGCCCTAGCCGTATCGTGGTGCAGTTGCCGGGCGTACAGGACACCGCCAAGGCCAAGGATATTCTGGGCCGCACCGCCACCTTGCAGGTACGCATGGTGGAAGACGATGCCGTCAAGGTTAGCGAAGCATTGGCCGGCAACCCGCCAGCCGGTTACGAACTGCTGGACGAGCTGACTTCGCGCGGCCCGCAGAAGATACTGGTGAAGAAGGATGTCGAGCTGACCGGTGACAATATCAACGACGCCCAGCCGACCTTCGACGAAAACGGCGCACCTGCGGTCAGCATCAACCTGGACTCTACCGGCGCCGGCATTTTCCGCAGCGTCACCAAAGAAAACATCGGCCGGCGCATGGCGATGATTCTGGTAGAAAAAGGCAAGACCGAAGTCGTGACCGCACCGGTTATCCGTAGCGAAATCGGCGGTGGACGGGTGCAGATCTCCGGCTCGATGAACTCGGCCGAAGCCAACGACACCGCCCTCCTGCTGCGTGCAGGTTCGCTGGCTGCACCGATGCAGATCATCGAAGAGCGCACCGTCGGGCCTAGCCTGGGTAAGGAAAATATCGAGAAGGGCTTCAACTCCACGCTGTGGGGCTTTGCCGCCATCGCGGTATTCATGGTGATCTACTACCGTGTCTTCGGCGTAATCTCGGTGTTGTCGCTGGGGGTTAACGTGCTGATGCTGGTCGCCGTCCTGTCCATGCTGCAGGCGACACTGACCCTGCCGGGTATTGCCGCGATTGCGCTGACACTGGGTATGGCGATTGACGCCAACGTACTGATCAACGAGCGGGTACGCGAGGAGCTCAGAAACGGCATGCCGCCACACTCGGCCATTCAGGCCGGCTACGCCCATGCCTGGTCGACCATTCTCGACTCCAACGTCACCACCATGATCGCCGGCCTTGCGCTGCTGATCTTCGGTTCCGGCCCGGTACGCGGCTTTGCCGTCGTGCACTGTCTGGGCATCCTGACCTCCATTTTCTCGGCCGTACTGGTTTCACGCGGCTTTGTGAATCTGTGGTACGGACGCCAGCGCCGCCTGACTTCGATTTCGGTCGGTCAGATCTGGAAACCGGAAACCAAGTAAGGGGACATCATGGAGCTTTTCCGCATTAAACGGGACATCCCGTTCATGAGCTACGGCAAGCTCACCACCGCGATTTCGCTGGTGACCTTCATCCTTGCCGTGTTCTTTCTGTTCCACAAGGGGCTCAACCTCAGCGTCGAATTCACCGGCGGTACGGTCATGGAGGTGCAGTACGCGCAATCGGCCGACCTCAAGGACATCCGTCAGCGGGTGGACAGCCTGAAACTGGGCGAAGCACAGGTACAGAGCCTGGGCAGCAGCCGTGATGTACTGATCCGCCTGCCGGTGAAGAAAGACATCAGCTCGGCACAGCTATCCAATCAGGTGTTAAGCACGCTCAAGGCCGGCGATGCACAAGTCGAACTGCGCAAGGTCGAGTTTGTCGGCCCATCGGTAGGTGCAGAGCTAGTTTCCAACGGTTTGATCGCGCTGGCCATGGTGTGCCTGGGCATCATCGCCTACCTCGCACTGCGCTTTGAATGGCGCTTTGCGGTGTCGGCCATCATTGCCAACATGCACGACGTGGTAATCATCCTCGGCTGCTTTGCCTTCTTCCAGTGGGAATTCTCGCTGACGGTACTGGCCGGTGTACTGGCGGTACTGGGTTACTCGGTCAACGAGTCGGTGGTGGTATTCGACCGTATCCGCGAAAACTTCCGCAAACCGGGCATGCGCAACAGGAGCACGGCTGAAGTCATCGACAATGCCATCACTTCGACCATGAGCCGTACCATCATTACCCATGGCTCGACCGAGACCATGGTGCTGTCCATGCTGCTGTTCGGCGGCCCTGCGCTACACGGCTTTGCCATGGCGCTGACCATCGGCATCGTGTTCGGCATCTACTCCTCTGTGCTGGTGGCCAGCCCCTTGGCACTCTGGCTGGGCATCAGGCGCGAGCATATGATCAAGCCACCCAAGCAAAAGCAGGAAGCGGTGGTCTGACCCACCCGATAGCAAACGAGGGCCGGCCTAGCCGGCCCTTTTTCACCCCTATGCTTGCCGGAAGCCTTGGCTTCTGGCCGAGCCTTGCGGCAAGCAAACCGGAAAGCCCCTTATGGAACTGATTCAATTCGTTATCGACTTTATCCTGCATATTGATGTGCATCTGGCTGAACTGGCCGCCGCCTACGGGCCGTGGATCTACGCCATTTTATTTTTGATCGTGTTTTGCGAAACCGGGCTGGTGGTCACGCCGTTTTTGCCGGGCGACTCGCTCCTGTTCGTGGCCGGCGCACTGGCGGCAATGGGGGAGATGAATATCCACGCCATGGTCGCGCTATTGATCTTCGCTGCCATACTGGGCGACGGCGTCAACTATGCCATCGGCCGCTATTTCGGCGAGAAACTGGCGGCACGCTACCCCAAGCTGATCCGCCCCGAGTATCTGGCCAAGACCCATGTCTTCTATGAAAAGCATGGCGGCAAGACCATTATCCTCGCCCGCTTCGTCCCCATCGTGCGCACCTTCGCCCCGTTTGTCGCCGGCATCGGCAAAATGGGCTACCGCCATTTCGCCTTTTACAATGTCACGGGCGCGATACTGTGGGTGACCAGCTTCGGCTACGCCGGCTACTTCTTCGGCAATATGCCCATCGTTAAAAAGAACCTGACGCTATTGATATTCGGCATCATCTTCGTGTCCATCCTGCCCGGCCTGATCGAGTTCTGGCGCCACAAGCGCGCCGCCAACAAGCGGGCAGCACAATGAAACGCATCCACAAGCTCTCCGACCATCTGGTGAACCAGATCGCGGCAGGCGAAGTCGTTGAACGCCCGGCATCAGCCTTGAAGGAAATGCTGGAAAACAGCCTGGACGCAGGCGCAAACAAAATCAGTGTCGATCTGGCGCAAGGCGGCATCAAGCTGATCCGTGTCAGCGACAACGGCTCGGGCATCGATGCCGACGATCTGGCGCTGGCGCTGGATAGACACGCCACCAGCAAGATTGCGTCGCTGGACGATCTGGAACAGGTGGCGACGCTGGGTTTTCGCGGCGAGGGCCTCGCCAGCGTCGCCTCGGTGTCGCGCCTGACGCTCACCAGCCGGCCGCAAGGCAGTGCCCACGCCCATCAGATTATGGCCATCGACGGCACGCTGCATCCGGTCGAGCCGGCAGCGCACGCCGAAGGCACTAGCGTAGAGATGGTCGATCTCTATTTCAACACCCCGGCACGGCGCAAATTCCTCAAGAGCGAAGCGACCGAATACGCGCACTGCGCCGCGACTTTCGAGCGCATCGCACTGGCGCATAGTGGTGTGGAAATGATGTTGCGCCACAATGGCAAAGTAGTCAGCCGTTTGCCGGCACAAAGTCTGGCCGACCGCGTGGCGGCGATTCTGGGGCGCGACTTTGTCGATGCATCGCTAATCATCGATACCGCCGCGGCCGGCCTCAGCCTGCGCGGACTGGTGGCTTCTCCCACTTTTTCCAAGGCCAGTCGCGACGCGCAATATTTCTACGTTAACGGCCGCTTCGTGCGCGACAAAACAGCGCAGCATGCGTTGCGCCAGGCTTATCGCGACGTATTGCACCACGATCGCCACCCGGCCTATGCGCTGTTTTTCACGCTCGAGCCGGCCGGTGTCGACGTCAATGTGCACCCGACCAAGATCGAGGTACGCTTTCGCGAAAGCCAGGCCATCCACCAGTTTTTGTTTCACAGCGTGCACAAGGCGCTAGCCGCCAGCGCAGGCAATCACGCCACCGCCGCCGCACCGGGCGCCAGCACTGAAGCCAGTGCACACGATCCAGCTGCGACCAGCAGCAAGGCCGCTGCTGTCAGTGCAAGCACAGATAGTCGCCCCGCCAGCGGCCAGCTATTTGCCGACGCGCGCAACGAGACCCCAGCACGCAGCGCCACCCCGTTTGCGCCGCGCTTCGAACAGCAGCGCATTCCCTTGTCGGTGGCGCGCGAGGCAGTCGGCGTCTACGACAAGCTGTTTACCGGCATGCGCGAACAGGAACAGCGCGCGCCCTCAACTGCCCCACTGTCGCCGGCCATGCCTTTCCCTGCCCGGCCAATGGCCGACGCCGACGATATTCCACCGCTGGGCTTTGCGCTGGCCCAACTGCATGGCGTGTATATTCTGGCGCAGGCACTGGATGGACTGGTGCTGGTCGATATGCATGCGGCACACGAGCGCATCGTGTATGAGCGGCTGAAAAATGCACTGGAAACCGACATCATTCCGATGCAGCCCTTGCTGCTGCCGGTATCTTTCGGCGCGGACCGCTTCGAAGTGGCTTGTGCGCATGAGCACGGCGAGGCCATGCTTAAACTGGGGATAGAACTGGCTCCGCTGTCCCCGACCCAGATCGCCATCCGTGGCGTGCCTATCTGGCTGAAAGATGGAGACCCGGTAGAGCTGGCACGGGCGGTATTGAAGGATGTACGCGAACACGGCATGAGCGCAGTGCTCACCGAGCGGCGCAACGAACTACTGGCGTCCATGGCCTGCCATGGCGCAGTACGCGCCAACCGCCAGCTCACGCTGACCGAAATGAATGCCCTGTTGCGCGATATGGAAGCGACCGAACGCTCAGGCCAGTGCAACCACGGGCGACCGACCTGGACGCGCCTGACCATGCGCGATCTGGACAAACTGTTTATGCGCGGACAGTAAGCACCTCCCCCAGCAACGCTTCCAGACTCGCCAGTCCTTCCTGCCATTGATAATGACCGGAGGCGACATTGATATGGCCGGCATCATCCAGCCACTGAATCGGCACGTTCCAGTGGCTGGCCATCTCTTGTGCCCGGGCTGCAGGACAGAAGGGATCGTTGCGACTGGCAACGACCCGTGCCGGAAACGGCAGTTCTGCCAAGGGTGCAGGTGCAAAGTTCTGCAAGGGTGCAGGCGCATCGGCACGCTCGACATCGGCTGGCGCCACCAGCAAGGCAGCGGCAATGGCCTGCGGATAAAGCTGTGCATAGTGCGCCACCGTAATGCAGCCCAGACTATGCGCGATCACCACGACCGGCTTACGCGCCTTGGCGATCGCCTGATGCAGGCCGCTCAGCCAGTCGCTGCGTAGCGGCAGTGCCCAGTCGCGATTGCATACGCGCTGCGCGCCCAATAGCTGCTGCCAATGGCTTTGCCAGTGTTCGGGCGCGGAATCGTTCCAGCCCGGCTGGATCAGAAAGTCGAATGCTTCGGAAAATGGCGGCATGGTGACACCTGCAATGGCGAATATGGATAGCTAATCATTCCACGCCATCTTTATTTCCATAAGGTATATTTAGTCAGTTATAAATTCCATAAAGGCATATGCAGGTACTTTTCTCCTGCCGCCTTGACGCTTTGCCGCTCCTTAGCGCACAAAAAAATCCCTGCCATGGCAGGGATTCCGTCGTACCTGAATTCAATCGTTCCAGTGTTTGCGGTGTTTCTTGCGCTTTTTGCCATGATAGTGGCCATGACCGCTGTAACTATTTTTCTTGGTCGTTAACGCTACACCGGTTCCGGCGCCCAGCGCACCACCGATAATCGCGCCTTCACGCCCGCCGACCGCATTCCCGACCACGGCACCGGCCGCACCACCCAAGGCACCGCCAAGAATTACATCTGTATTCGATGCTGCCAGTGCCCCGCCTGCCGGCAAGGCCAGTGCGGCAGCGATGATCCATGCTGCGATTTTCATCATTTATCCCTGAATGCCTGCTTTTAATGCGTGCATTGTAAAGGCAAGCCATCGACAGCACGCGGCGCAATTGTTACCAATTGTTGCCCGCTTAACACTTACTTCAAGTGCGTGGCAGCGTCACGCCAACCTGGCCCTGATATTTGCCGCCCCTGTCCTTGTACGACACATCGCATACTTCATCGGACTCGAAGAACAGTACCTGTGCCACGCCCTCGTGAGCGTAGATTTTGGCAGGCAATGGTGTGGTATTGGAGAACTCCAGCGTCACATAGCCCTCCCACTCCGGCTCGAACGGGGTGACATTGACGATAATGCCGCAACGCGCATAAGTGGATTTGCCCAGACAAACAGTCAGCACTTCGCGCGGAATGCGGAAATACTCGACGGTGCGCGCCAGCGCAAAGCTATTGGGCGGGATGATGCAGTAGCCCTTGCCCGACACCTCGACAAACGACTCGGGGTCGAAATTTTTCGGGTCGACAATGGTGCTGTTGATATTGGTGAACACCTTGAACTCGTCGGCACAGCGAATATCGTAGCCATAGCTTGAAGTGCCGAAGGAAATCACCTTCTGGCCATTGACGACCTTGACCTGATCATGCTCGAACGGTTCTATCATGCCGCGCTCGGCAGCCATGCGCCGTATCCACTTGTCGGACTTGATGCTCATTTTGTTTCTCTCGGCAAAAATACTGTAGCGGGCGATTTTAACCTAAAAGACCGCGCTATTGCGCAAGCCTGCAACTGCACAGCAAGGCTGTGCTCCACACGATCAAGACATGCATAGGCTAAACAATAGCCTCAAAAGCTTGAGCGAGATCATTGACATAGCCATTTCAGCAGCATAAGGTTGAGAACAATTATCAATAATAATTGTCCGCACAATGACTCTAGACAGATTGCGTGCCGGTGCACACGGCATGGTTACCCGGCTAAATCTGGATGCCGATACGACACACCGTGTCATGGCCTTCGGACTGATTCCGGGACAGGTATTTCACCTTACGCGCCGAGCGGCATTTGGCGGGCCTTTGCTGCTGGAAGTCGGCACCACCCGCTTCTTGCTGCGCGGCAAACTGGCACGCCAGATCGAAGTCACCAGCATCGCATGAAGCGTTTTGCCCTCATCGGCCTGCCCAACACCGGCAAATCGTCCATCTTCAACCAGCTGACCGGATTATCGCAACGCGTGGGCAACTGGCCCGGACTGACAGTTGAGCTGGCTCACGCCAAGCTGCTTTTGGGCGGTCAGATGGTTGAGTTACTCGATCTGCCCGGCATTCACGACCTGTCCGGCTATACCGATGACGAGGCGGTAGTACGTGATGCTTTGTCCGCTACGGCCTTCGATGCACAAGTGATCGTCCTGAACGCCGCGCAACTGGATCGGCAATTAACACTGGCCATTCAGGCGCTGGCGACCGGCATCCCCGGCCTGATCGTCCTGAATATGGCCGACGAGGCCGAACTTCTGGGCATCGATATCGATACCACTGCCCTGGCAGACAAGCTGGGCGCGCCGGTCGTACTGGTTTCAGCCAAGCGCATGCAAGGCTGGCCGCGACTCAAGCAAGCCCTGAACAGTCTGGCAGACCACGCCCAGCCGGCAATGCCCGCCAGACTGGATGCCATCCCCGACACCAGCACGGCGCTGGCACTCAGCCGCCAGGCACTCTCGGGCGCATGGCATCTCCCGCCTACCCTGCCTATCCGTTTAAGCCACAAGCTGGACCATTACCTGATGCATCCGCTGATGGGGCTGCTACTGTTTGTCGCCATCATGGCGCTGGTATTCAACGGCACCTATCTGATAGGTGGCCCGCTACAGGACGGACTGGGCAGCGCACTGGCATGGATAAGGGATAACTGGCTGGCAAACTGGCTGGGCCCGCTTCCCGTTTGGCTGCAAAGCCTGCTACTGGATGGCGTGTGGCAAGGCGTCAGTACCGTGCTGACTTTCGCGCCCATCCTGTTTGTCTTCTTTACCCTGATGGCACTAGTGGAAGACAGCGGTTATCTCGCGCGCGCCGCCTATCTGACCGATGCCCTGATGTCGCGCCTGGGGCTGGACGGGCGCGGTTTCGTCATGCAACTGATGGGCTTTGGCTGCAATGTGCCGGCCATCATGGGTACCCGTGTGATGCGCGAAAAAAAGCAGCGCCTGCTGTCCATGCTGATCATTCCGTTTTCGCTCTGTTCGGCACGACTGCAGGTCGTCGTTTTTTTTGCGACCACCCTGTTCTCACCCGCTGTTGCCCCATGGGTGTTGATGGCTTTTTACGCGGTCAGTCTGGCGGTCGCGATGCTGACCGCACTGCTGTTCAAGCATCGCTACTGCGCCAGCGAAGCTTATCTGATGGAAGTACCACCTTATCGCCTGCCCGGCCTCAAGCATGTACTCACCCGCGCCTATGGCGAAGTACGTGCCTTTTTCGAGCTGGCATCGCGCTTTATCCTGATCGGGGTGGTACTGGTCTGGGTCATGACCCATGTCCATCTTGGCAGCCACACGCTGGCCGACTCTCTGGGCAGCCTGCTGGCACCGGTACTCGACCCTATCGGCATCCGCCATGAGCTGGCCATTGCGCTCTTGTTCGGCTTTGTTGCCAAAGAGATTCTGCTGGGCAGCCTGGCGGTGATCTACGGCGTCAGCGATGCCGGCCTTGCCGGTGCCGTGCTGCAGCAACTGGACTGGGTATCGGCCATGAGTTTCGTGCTGTTCACACTAGTCTATGTGCCCTGCCTGTCGACCGTCGCCGCCATCCGCCGCGAGTCGCAAAGCCTGTCCTTCACCCTGCTTTCGGTAGCCTGGTCGGTCGGCCTCGCCTGGGTCTTGTGTTTTGCCTTCTATCAGGTCGCCAGCCGTCTGGTTTAAGCACAGCCGCGAGCAGCGGCTTGCCCGCTGAACCTCGCGGCCTTACACTAGCCGCCGCCGCAGGTTCTTGATCCGCCGCTACGGTGGGTCCCCCTCCCTCTTTGCTTTTCCCCGATAGTGCTCATGCCATTTATTGCTTTGGGTCTTGTACCCGATCTCGCCCGCGCCGCCGGCGAAAAAAACTATAGCCAGCCCACCCCCATCCAGCAGGCGGCGATTCCGGCCATACTGCAAGGCCGCGACTTGCTGGGCGCGGCCCCCACCGGCTCGGGTAAAACAGCTGCTTTTGTCCTGCCGCTATTGCAGGCTTTCAGCCAGTGCCGCCACGAGATGCCGCGCAAAACGCAGGCTCTGATCCTGCTGCCAACCCGCGAGCTGGCGACCCAGGTCGCCGACAGTCTGTGCTTTTTTGCGCGCCACCTGCCGCAAGCCCCCAAGATCATTACCCTGCTTGGCGGGGTGGCCATCAATCCGCAACTGATGGTGCTGCGTGGCGGTGCCGATATCGTAGTGGCGACACCGGGACGCCTGCTCGATGTTGTGGAACACAATGGCCTCAGGCTGAACCACATTAAAACCCTGGTTCTGGATGAGGCCGACCGCCTGCTGGATCTGGGCTTTGGCGATGAAATCGGCCGCATCCTCGCGCTCTTGCCCATCAAGCGGCAAAACCTGCTGTTCTCGGCCACCTTCCCCGCCGAGGTCAGGGCGCTGACCGACAAGCTGCTGCAACATCCGGTACAGATTGATGTCCCGGCCAGCACACAGGCTGCCCGCCCTGCCATCACCCAGCGCGCCATTGAAGTCGATACCACGCGCCGGACCGCCTTGCTGCGCCAGTTGATAGCCAGCCATGCCTGGCAACGGGTGCTGGTATTTGTGTCCAGCCAGCATGGCACCCGCCATCTGGCCGATAAACTGCTAAAAGCGGGGCTGAAGGCCGAAGCCTTTCATGGCGAACTGAGTCAGGGCCGACGCACACGGGTGCTGGGCGAATTTCAGGATGGGGCACTGCAGGTTTTGGTGGCTACCGATGTGGCGGCACGCGGGCTGGATATTGCCGGACTCGACGCCGTCGTCAATTACGACCTGCCACGCGCCAGCGATGACTATATCCACCGCATCGGGCGCACCGGAC
>NZ_JBOFOO010000057.1:0-9829 GCF_051659485.1 Craterilacuibacter sp.
TACCCGCTGTCATCCATCCCATATAATTTGAGCCTGTCCCTTATCTAGTACTTATCCCCCTTGAACGACATTCCCTTATCCATCCTGTTTCTGACGCTGGTGATCCTGCTGGCGATTTCCGCGTTTTTTTCCATGTCCGAAACCGGGATGATGGCGGCCAACCGCTTCCGCTTGAAATCACAGGCCGCCGCCGGCGACAAGGGCGCGCGCCGGGCGCTGGCGCTGCTTGGGCAGACCGACAAGCTCTTGGGCGTGATCCTGCTGGGCAACAACTTCGTCAACTCGGCGGCCGCTTCGCTGTCGACCGTGATTGTCTTCCGGCTGGTGGGGCAGAACGAGCTGGCGCTGGGTATCGCCACGCTGGCGGTGACATTCGCCATTCTGGTGTTTTCCGAGGCGACGCCCAAAATTCTGGCCGCCGCCCATGCGCTCAAGGTGGCCACCACCGTCAGCGGTACGCTTTCCTTGTTGCTCAAGCTGTTATATCCGCTGGTGTGGTTTGTGAACCTGTTTGTGCAGGGGGTGCTGAAGTTGTTGCGGGTGCCGGTCACGGCCGATAGCGGCCAGATCTCTGCCGACGAGTTGCGCCTGCTGGCGCTGGAGTCGACGCGCTTCAAGCAGAGCAAGCACCGCTCCATGCTGGTTAACCTGTTTGAGCTGGAAGGCTTCACCGTCGAAGACGTGATGGTGCCAAGACGCCACATCGAAGCGGTAGATCTGGGAGAAACGCTGGAGGAAACGCAGGACAAGCTGCAGACCTGCCATCATTCGCGTATTCTGGTATGCGAAAATGGGCTGGAAAATTTGATTGGCATTTTACATGTGCGTAAAGTGCTACACCTGATGTGCGAGGGCCTGACGCTGGAGGGGCTGCGCGAAGTCGCCCGCGAGCCGTATTTCGTGCCGGCCAGTACCCCGCTGTTTACCCAGCTACAGAATTTTCAGGAAAATCGCCGTCGTATCGGTGTGGTGGTGGACGAGTACGGCGAGTTGATGGGCTTGGTGACGATGGAGGACATCCTCGAAGTGGTGGTGGGCGAGTTCACCACCCAGTCGCCGGAGCAGGCGACGCTGGTGACCCGCACCGAGGATGGCGCTTTGCTGGTGGATGCCAGCATGGCGCTACGCGATCTGAACCGCCAGTTCGCGCTCAAGCTGCCGCTATCCGGCCCCAAGACGCTGAACGGCTTATTGCTTGAATATTTTGGCGACATTCCCGAAGTGGGGACCTGTTGCAAACGCTACGGCTGCATCTTTGAAATACAGCAAATCGGCGAGCGCGCGATACGGCGCGTGCGGGTGAGCAAGGCATGAGTGCCCGCCGCGTGCCTGAGCATGCGGCGGATATAAAAACAGGAGTGGGATAGGCTTATGGATAATATGGCGGGTCTTTCCGGCATGGGGCGTGCGCTGGTGCAGCACGGTAAATTGTCGCAGCAGGATGCAGATGCAATAGAACAACAGGCGAAAACCGCCAATTGCACCTTTGTCGAGCAATTGCTGGCCAGTAAAAAGTTTTCCCCGCTGACGCTGGCGACCTTTGCCTCGCACGCTTTCGGCTTCCCCCTGTTTGATCTGTCCGCTGTTGATCCGGATAATTTGCCGCACGGCCTCCTCGACGAGACGCTGGTGGTGCAGCGGCGGCTGCTGCCGCTATTCAAGCGCGGTAGCAAGCTGTTTATTGCCGTGTCCGATCCGACCATGACCCAGACGCTGCACGCGATCACCTTCAAGACCGGTCTGGCGGTCGATGTGGTGGTAGTGGAAGACGACAAGCTGGGGCGTTTGATTACGCGTTTTGGTGAAAATAACGCCGATGCCCTGAGTGCGCTGATCGATGAAGATCTGGGCGAGATGCAGCTGATCGATCCGGATGCGCCGACAGGGGACAAGCTGCCGGATGTGGAAGATGCGCCGGTGGTGAAGTTTATCCACAAAATCTTGCTGGACGCGGTGAAGGGCGGCGCATCGGACATCCATTTCGAGCCTTATGAAAAGTTTTACCGTATCCGCTATCGCATCGATGGCGAGCTCAAGGAAGTCGCCCGCCCGCCGCTGGTGATCAAGGACAAGATTGCGTCGCGCATCAAGGTGATTTCGCGGCTGGATATTTCGGAAAAGCGCGTGCCGCAGGATGGCCGCCTCAAACTGGTGATCTCCAAGCACAAGGCGATCGATTTCCGGGTCAGCACCCTGCCGACCCTGTATGGCGAAAAGATCGTGATGCGTATTCTGGACGCGTCGGCCGCCTCGCTGGATGTGGAGCAACTGGGTTTCGAACCGGAACAGAAAAAGCTGCTGCTGGATGCGATCGAACGCCCGTACGGCATGGTGCTGGTGACCGGGCCGACCGGCTCGGGCAAGACCGTATCGCTGTACTCCTGCCTGAATATCCTGAATAAGCCCGACACTAATATCTCGACCGCAGAAGACCCGGTGGAAATCAACTTGCCGGGGATCAATCAGGTCAACGTCAATGAAAAAGCCGGGCTGACCTTTGCTGCCGCCTTGCGCGCCTTCTTGCGCCAGGATCCGGACATCATCATGGTGGGCGAGATTCGCGACTTTGAAACGGCGGATATTTCGATCAAGGCCGCACAAACCGGGCATATGGTGTTCTCGACGCTGCATACCAATAACGCACCGGCCACGCTGACCCGTCTGCTCAATATGGGGGTGGCGCCCTTTAACGTGGCAAGCTCGGTGCTGCTGATCATGGCCCAGCGTCTGGGGCGGCGTTTGTGCAAGGCCTGCAAGGCGCCGGTCGAGATTCCGCAGGCGGCCTTGCTGCAGGCGGGCTTTAGCGAGGCCGAGCTGGATGGCAGCTGGCAGCCTTATGGCCCGGTGGGTTGTGATGCCTGTCGCGGTAGCGGCTATAAGGGGCGAACCGGCCTGTACGAGCTGATGCCGATGACGGACGCGATGATACGGCTGATCCTGCGCGATGGTAACGCCAGCGAGATTTCCGATCTGGCCCTCAAGGAAGGCATGGTTGATCTGCGCCATTCCGGCTTGCTCAAGGTCAAGCAAGGCGTGACGTCGCTGACCGAAGTGCTGGCGATCACCAACGACTGATCCTGTCTGGCTTTGCATCTGAATAACAATAACGGACCGAGATATGGCTAAAGCTGCAAGCATTAAAAAACCCGCCCAGTATGTTTGGGAATGGGAGGGGAAGAACAGGGATGGCAAGGTGGTGCGTAACGAGATGCGTGCCGAAACCGAGTCTGTCGCCAGGATGATGTTGCGCCGGCAGGGCGTCAACGTGATCAAGATCAAGCGCCAGCGCCGCAAACTGGGCAGCAGCATCACCGAAAAAGACGTGGCGCTGTTTACCCGCCAGTTGTCGACCATGATGCGCGCCGGCGTGCCGCTATTGCAGGCTTTCGATATTACCGCGCGCGGGCACAGCAATCCGCGCATGACCAAGCTGCTGCTGGATATCCGCGCCGAAGTGGAAAACGGCACCTCGCTGTCGGAGTCTTTCCGCAAGCACCCGCTGCAGTTCGATGCCCTGTTCTGCAATATGATCGCCGCCGGTGAAACCGGTGGCGTGCTGGACTCCCTGCTGGACAAGCTGGCGACCTATAAGGAAAAAACGCTGGCGATCAAGGCCAAGATCAAGTCGGCCATGATCTACCCGACCGCGATTATCGGCACCGCCTTTATCATTACCGCCGTGATCATGATTTACGTGATTCCGGCGTTTAAAGACCTGTTTTCCAGCTTCGGCGCCGACTTGCCGGCGCCGACCATGTTCGTGATCTGGTTGTCCGATTTCTTTGTCGACTGGTGGTGGCTGATTTTCGGCGGCCTGTTTGGCGGTATTTTTGGCGCCATGTTTGCCTTCAAGCGTTCACCCAAGGCCCACAAGATCGCCGACCGCATCGTGCTCAAGCTGCCGGTCATTGGCGATATCATCAGGAAGGCGACCATTGCGCGCTGGACTCGCACTCTGGCCACGCTGTTTACGGCCGGTGTGCCGCTGGTCGAGGCGCTGGATTCGGTGGGCGGGGCGTCGGGTAATCAGGTGTATGCCGATGTGACGGCCGAGATCCGCGCCGAGGTGAGTACCGGTACCAGCCTGACTTACGCCATGCAAAAGAGCGAGCTGTTCCCCAATATGGTGCTGCAGATGACGGCGATTGGTGAAGAATCGGGCTCGCTGGACTCGATGCTGGAAAAGGTCGCCGACTTTTATGAAGAAGAAGTCGATAACGCGGTCGCGGCGCTGTCCAGCCTGATGGAGCCGGTAATCATGGTGATTCTGGGGGTACTGATCGGTGGTCTGGTGATCGCGATGTATATGCCTATCTTCAAGATGGGTCAGGTGGTGGGCTAATGGCTGTTTTCGATCTGATGCTGGCCTTGCCGCCTGCGCTGTTTATCTTGTTGCTGGCGCTGTTCGGCCTGTTTGTCGGCAGCTTTCTCAATGTGGTGATTGCGCGTCTGCCGGTAATGATGGAGCGCGCCTGGGCGGCCGAGTGTGCCGAGTTTCAGGGGCAGGTGCCGCCCGAACAGCCGGTGTTCAACCTGATGCTGCCGCGCTCGCGCTGCCCGCAGTGCGGTGCCGGCATTCGGCCCTGGCACAATATCCCGCTACTGGGGTATCTGATGCTGGGCGGGCGGTGTGCCGACTGCAAGACGAAAATTCCGCTGCGTTATCCGCTGGTCGAATTGGCGACGGGCGTGCTGTTTGCGCTGCTGGCCTGGCGTTTCGGGCCGTCAGCCATGCTGGCCGGCAGCTTGCTGCTGACGGCGGCGCTGATCGCGCTGACCTGTATCGATGCCGATACCCAGCTGTTGCCGGACGACATCACCTTGCCCCTGCTGTGGGCCGGCCTCGCGTTCCATCTGCTGACCGCTACGCTGCCGCTGGCGGATGCCGTCATCGGTGCGATGGCCGGCTATCTTTCCTTGTGGTCGGTATTCTGGCTATTCAAGTTCGCCACCGGCAAGGAAGGCATGGGCTATGGCGACTTCAAGCTGCTGGCCGCGCTGGGCGCATGGCTGGGCTGGCAGATGTTGCCGCTGATTATTCTGCTGTCCAGTCTGGTGGGCGCGCTATGGGGCATCGCCATGATGGCGACCGCCCGTCTGGGGCGTGGCCAGCCTTTGCCGTTCGGCCCGTATCTGGCGGCGGCCGGTTTTATTGCGCTGCTGTGGGGACACGATATTGTGGGGTGGTATCTTGCCAGCCTGTAAGCGGCCGGTGGTCGGACTGACCGGCGGCATCGGTTCGGGCAAGAGTGCGGTGGCGGCGCGCTTTGCCGCGCGCGGCGTGGCGGTGGTGGATACCGACGAGGTTGCTCATGCCCTGACCGCTAGCGGTGGCGCGGCCATGCCGGCAATTGCGGCGGCATTTGGCGCCACGGTGCTGGCTGCCGATGGCAGCATGGACCGGGCTGCGATGCGTGCGCGGGTGTTTGCCGATCCGGCCGAGCGCACCCGGCTCGAGGCGATTTTGCATCCGGTGATCTTTAGCGAGAGCATGCGTAGGCTGGCTGCAGCCCAAGGGCCGTATGCGTTGCTGGTGGTGCCTTTGCTGTTTGAAACCGGCAGCTATCTTGATCAGGTGGCACGCACGCTGTGCATAGACTGTCCGGAAGAAATACAGCTGGCGCGGGTGATGCAGCGCAGTCATCTGGACGAAAAGCAGGTGCGCGCCATCATGGCCGCGCAGTTGTCGCGCAGCGCGCGTTTGGCCCGATCTGACGATGTTCTGGATAATAGTGGTGATTTATCTACGCTTGATCTTCAAGTCGAGCTTAAACATCGTTATTATCTAGCCTGTTTTTCCGGTGCGGCGTTGCCGCCCTCGTCCACAGACCATACGGATTCGCGTAGTGATTAGTTTCGAGTTCCCAGTTACAGAACGAACACGCGCTTTGCTCCGCCTGGAGCAGCTTTATCTACGCCTGAATTTTTTCATCGCGCGGGAGCATCCGTTCGAGCATCATTCCGCACTGCTGGTCCTGTTTGAAATTATGGAAGTGGCTTCGCGGGCCGAACTCAAGTCCGACCTGTTGCAGGAGCTGGAACGGCAGAAACAGACTCTGGAAGGCTTGCACAGTAATCCAGCCATTGATGTGGTGGCGCTGGATGCGGCACTGGAACATATCGATCAGGTGGCTGGCCGCCTGCTGAAGCTGACCAGCAAGTTCGGCCAGCATTTGCGCGAGAACGAATGGCTGATGGCGATCAAGCAGCGTGCGGTCATCCCGGGCGGCACCTGCTCGTTTGATCTGCCTTCCTACGCCTTGTGGCAGAGTAAAAGTGCCGCTGAACGCCAAGCGGATATCCAGCGCTGGGCCGAGCCTTTGATGCCGACCTCGGATGCCGCCGATATCCTGCTGCGCCTGCTGCGTGATAGCGGGAAAACCCATCAGTATCAGGCGCGACGGGGTACATTCCAGCAGATGTCGGGTGGGCGCGTGGTGCAGTTGATACGGGTCGACTATCCCGAGGGATTGGAGGCTTTGCCTGAATTGTCCGCCAATAAATACGCGATCAACCTGCGCTTCATTCATGCCAGTACCGGCGAAGCCCGTGCCCGGCAGAGCGAGCAGGATATTGATTTTGCCATGACCTTTTGCAAGTTTTAAGCCATGAAATCCCAAACCGATTCCCGTATTAAAACCGTACCATGCCCGACCTGCGGTGCCCGTGTGGCATGGACGCCGGAAAGCCGTTTTCGCCCGTTTTGCAGCGAGCGCTGCAAGCTGATTGATCTGGGGCAGTGGGCCGATGAAAGCTATCGGGTACCAACCAGCCCGCCGGACGAGTTGGGGGAATAGGGAATAGGGAATAGGGGCGTTTTATTCCCCACTCCCTGATCCCGCTTTGTATCCGCTTTACGTTCTCGCAAACAAGGTGCTTTGCGAGAAATAGCCCTTCACCCCGGCCAAGAGTGCTTCCGCCATCTGGCGCTGGAAGGCGGGGTTGACCAGTTTCTTTTCTTCTTCCGGATTACTGATAAACGCCGTCTCCACCAGGATGGACGGGATGTCCGGCGCCTTGAGTACGGCAAAGCCGGCCTGTTCCACCAGCGATTTGTGCAGCGTATTGAGGTTGCCCATATGACCCAATACGGCCTTGCCCAGCTTCAGGCTGTCGTTGATGGTCGCCGTCTGTGTCAGGTCGAGCAGGGTGTGGGCCAGATATTTATCCTTGCCGCCTATCTTGACCCCGCCTATCAAGTCGGCGTCGTTCTGGGTCTTGGCCAGAAAGCGTGCCGCCGTCGACGTCGCGCCCTTTTCCGACAGTGCGAACACCGAAGAGCCGCGCGCGGTCGGAGTGGTGAAGGCATCGGCGTGGATGGAGATAAACAGATCCGCCCCCAGCTTGCGTGCCTTGGCGACCCGCACCCCCAGCGGAATAAACACATCTTCGTCACGCGTCAGGTGCGCGCGCATATTGCGCTGGCTATTGATCAGCTTTTGCAGTTCGCGTGCGATTTTCAGTACCACATCCTTTTCCCGCACCCCGCTAGGCCCCACCGCACCCGGGTCTTCGCCGCCGTGCCCCGGGTCGAGCACGATGGTCACCGGACGGTCGACGCCGGCCTTGCCCGGCTGCGGCTTGAGCTGCGGCTTTTCGTCCAGCTTGCCCTTGCTGTAATCCTGCAGGAGCGCCAGCAGCGGGTCGTCCTGCTCCTTGGCCGGATACAGATCGACCACCAGACGGTCGCGGAACTCGGCCACCGGCCCCAGTGTAAACACTTGCGGGCTGATATCGGATTTCAGCTCCAGCACCAGCCGTACGGTGTCGGCGGTGAACTGGCCGGCACGGGCGCTGGTGATAAACGGATCGGATGGCAGGATCTGGCTGCTGATGCCCGACAGCATGGCGTTCAGGGTGACGCCTTGCAGATCGATGACCAGCCGCGCCGGATTGCTCAGGCTGAACTGCTTGTAGCGCAGCGCCTCGCTGGATTCCAGCGTGATGCGGGTATAGGTTGACGAAGGCCAGATGCGTAGCGCCACGATTTGCGGTGTAGCGGCAAAGCCTATGCGGCTGACGGACAGCAGCCAGGTCGCCGCCGCTGCGCCTACTAGGCGGCGTCGGGTCAGCTTGAAAGTCTGGTCAGGCATTGTTTCCCCTGTGCGCTATGGGCGCGAATACAATAGTTGCGGCCATCGTCGGCGACAGCCAGCGCGATGGTGAGGTCGGCTGCGGGCAGCAGACCCTGTGCTTTTTCCGGCCACTCGACCAGGCACAGAGTGTCGCTGCCGAAATAGTCGCGAAAGCCGGCATCTTCCCATTCTTCCGCATCATTAAAGCGGTACAGGTCAAAGTGGTGCGCTGTCATTGCCGCCAGCGTATAGGTCTCGACCAGTGTATAAGTCGGGCTCTTGACCCGGCCGGCGTGACCCAGGCCCTGCAACAGGCCGCGGGTGAGCGTGGTCTTGCCAGCGCCCAGATCGCCTTCCAGAAAAATCACGATGCCCGCTGCAATACTGTGTGCCAGGGCTGCGCCTAGTCTGAGGGTCGCCGCTTCGTCCGGCAGGTGACCGCTGCAGGTGCTGGTATCATCCATAACCATGACCGAGAGTAAATTGCAAAACGTGGATTATCCCGAATTGGCGGCACAAATCAAAGCATGGTCGCAAGAGCTGGGCTTTGACGGTGTGCGCATTACCCGCGCCACGCTGCCTGCCGAGGCCGGCGAACGCCTGCAGGCGTGGCTGGATGCCGGCTACCATGGCGAGATGGACTATATGGCGCGCCATGGCCTGATGCGGGTGCGTCCGGCCGAATTGGTGCCCGGCGCGCTAACCGTGGTGTCCTTGCGCATGAATTACTGGCCGGGCGAGGCCCGGGCTGCCGAGGCGGTGCTGGCCGACCCCGAGGCTGCCTATCTGTCGCGCTACGCGCTGGGACGTGATTACCACAAGGTATTGCGTAACCGTCTGCAGCAGCTTAGCGAGCGGGTGAGAACGGCCGCCAGTGCGCTGGGCGGCCGGGTGTTTACCGACAGTGCACCGATTGCCGAAGTGGCACTGGCCACACAGGGCGGCCTGGGCTGGCGCGGCAAGCACACCTTGCTGTTGACGCGCGAGCAGGGCTCGCTGTTTTTTCTGGGCGAAATCGTCACCGATCTGCCCTTGCCCGAAGATATCGAAGAACCCGCCCATTGCGGCAGTTGTACCCGCTGCATCGATGTCTGCCCGACACAGGCTATCGTCGCGCCTTACCAGCTGGATGCCCGGCGCTGCATTTCCTATCTCACCATCGAGCTTGCCGGTGCCATCCCGGCCGAACTGCGCCCGCTGATCGGCAACCGCGTCTATGGCTGTGACGATTGCCAGCTGGTGTGCCCGTGGAACCGCTTTGCCGTCGCCAGTGGCGAGGCTGATTTTGCCGTGCGTCATGGCTTGGATGATGTCAGCCTGAGTACGCTGTTTGCCTGGAGCGAAGACGATTTCAAGACGCGCATGGCCGGCAGCCCGATTTACCGTATCGGTTATGAGCGCTGGCTGCGCAATCTGGCGGTAGGGTTGGGCAATGCACCCTCTACCCCGGCAGTGCTGGCTGCTCTGGCCGCGCGGCGCGAGGACGCATCGGCGCTGGTGCGCGAGCATGTGGCGTGGGCGCTGGCGCGGCATGGGGAATAGGGAATGGGGAATGGGGAATGGGGGCGGCTGGCGGGTTTGGTTTTTCGGGATCGGGGAGCCGGGAATCGGGAGTCGCGGTGTTGACGTGCTTGGGTCGGTTCGCAACACTGAAATCCGAGTCCCGAGTCCCGAGTCCCGAGTCCCGAGTCCCGAGTCCCGAGTCCCGAGTCCCGAGTCCCGAGTCCCGAGTCCCGAGTCCCGAGTCCCGAGTC
>NZ_JBOFOO010000058.1:0-12891 GCF_051659485.1 Craterilacuibacter sp.
AACAGGGCCGCCGTCGGATAAGCATCTTCCAGCCACTCGAGGATGGCCGTCGACTCGGCCAGAGGAAAACCGTTGATCTCGACGTACGGAATCTTGCCCATCGGGCTCTTGGACAAAAACACCTCGTCCTGCGAAGGTGGCGTAAACACCTCTTCGTAATTCACGCCCTTCTCGATCAGGGCAATCTTGACCTTGGTGTAGTACGGGGACAATGCAACGCCGTGCAGAATGATCATGCCTAAGCCTCCGGGGCTGGATAAGAAGCGGCGCACCATAGTAAGCCGCAAAGTTCACCTGCCGATTATGCCATTACTTGGACAAGGCTTGCGCTTTCAATGCCAATGCTCTTTTTATTGCCGGCAAAGCCATACGCGCGACCCGCTCTCCCTCGAGGATGGCGATATTGCGGTTATCGAAATCGGTCGCGCCGATGCGGCCCACGCTGGGGCGCAAGGTCACGTCGGCATCCTTGAGTTCGGCCTTGAGCGCACTCAGGTTCATGATATTCAGGCTCTGGTCCAGCAAGGATAAAAAGCCGGACGAGCCTTTGGCCGGTCTGGCCGAAATATCGACGGCAATCACCACATCAGCTCCCATTTCACGCGCCGCACTGACCGGCACCGGGCTGACCAGACCGCCATCGACATAACGCTTGCCGTTCATCAGTACCGGCTGGAAAACATTGGGAATACTGGCCGAGGCGCGCACTGCCGAACCGGTATTCCCGGTACGGAACACGATGCGCTCGCCGGAATCAAGATCGGTCGCCACCGCGCCAAAGCGTTTGGGCAATTTTTCCAGCCTCTTGTTGCGCACCTCGCGATTGACGTACTCGGCCAGCTTCTCCCCCTTGATCAGGCCGGAAGTCGACAGGGTGTAATCGGTGAGCGTGCTCTCGTCCAGCTTCATCGCCTTGATCTGCAGCTGGTAGGGGCTGATGCCCGAGGCGTACAAGGCACCCACTACGGCGCCGGCACTGGTGCCGGTGACGATGTCGGCCTTGATGCCGTTAGCCTCCAGCACCTTGATCACGCCGATATGGGCAAAGCCCTTGGCCGCCCCGCCGCCCAGCGCCAGCCCTATTTTCGGTTTGCGTACCACTTTTTTGGGCGGTGCCGGTGTCACCGCGGATGGCAGACCTGAAACCGGCTGCGGCGCAACGGTGGGGCTCGGACTCTCTGCAGGGGCTGCCGGGACGGATTTTGGAGCGGTGCTGGCACATGCGCTCAGCAGCAGGACGGCCAAGAGGCCGGTATAGCGCGAATGGTAAAACATACTTGCAACAGATCTTTCTTGCGCCCAAAGGCGGCTCAGGATTTCCGGAACTCGATGATTTGGCGGCCATCCGGCAACTGGCCCGGTTTAGCCTTGGGCTCGCCACGCCAGGCATGGCCATACAGCACTTCATAGGTGGCAGGCAACTGACCGTCACGGCGCATGGTTTCATAGGCGGCTTCTACGCGCTGCCAGAAATGCTTGCCGGTCAGCCCTTGCTTGCGCCCGGCGGTGACATTATGCGCGCCGATGGACTTGAGATCCTGCATCACCTCACGCACCCGGCCATAGGTCAGTACGATTTTTTCCATATCCATCACCGGCAGGGCAAAGCCGTTGCGTACCAGCACATCGCCCAGATCATGCATATCGATGAAGTGGTTGACGTGGGTCGCCGAGTCCTGCCCGGCAAATGCGGCACGCAATTCGAACAGCGTGTCCGGCCCCAGCGTGGAGAACATCAGCAGGCCGTCAGGCTTGAGCACGCGGCGGAACTCGGCAAATACCCGGTCCGGTTCGTTCAGCCACTGTATGGCCAGATTCGACCACACCATATCGACACTGGCATCCGCCAGCGGCAGCGCCTCCACATCGGCGCAAACCTGCCACGGCTGGGCGCGGCGCAACAAGCGCCCGATAAAACCGGCACTGTCCTGTTGCTTGGCGTGCGAGGCCCGCAGCATGGACGCCGCGATATCCAGTTCGATCACGCGCGCATCCGGATAGCGGCTGCGTAGCGCGGCGGCGCCATAGCCGGTGCCGCTGCCGGCATCGAGTATCGTCAGCGGCATGCTCTTGATTACATCCAGACGCTCGGCCATACGGTCGGACACCTCGCGCTGCAACACGGCGGCGCCATCATAACTGCCGGCCGCACGCTCGAAGGCCGCGCGAACTTTAGCCTTGTCGGTATAAAACGCTTCACTCATGCAATGGGTCCAGATGGGATAGCAGCAGGGTCAAAAACGCCTGCTCGTGCGACAAAAAAGGTGCATGCGAGGCCTGCTCGAATAGATGCAGTGTCGCATCGGGCAACTGCGCTTTCAGCCAATGCCCGACACCGGCAGGGGTAATGCGGTCTCGCGCCCCGAAAAACAACGCCGTCGGCACATGGATGGTCCCCGCCAACGCACGCGCATCCGCTTGCAGCAAACAGTCTAGCGCCGGCAATAAACCCAGCGGGCGGCCATGGGCAAACAGTTGCCCGTTCAGGGCCTTGAGGGTATCACGTGCCTGCGGTGCACCCAGCATCTGTAATGCCAGAAAATTTTTCAGCGTCGCCTCGAACGCATCATTCAAATTGCCACCGACCGCACGCATCGCGGCTTCAGGCTGGCCATATTCCCAATCGGCACTGCGGATAAACAGCGGGCTGGTCGCGACCAGGCTCAAGCTGCGCAGCTGCCGCGGCTGCTGTGCCGCCCAATACTGGGCCACCAGACCGCCCAGCGACCAGCCCAGCACATGGACCGGCCCAGGAAACTGCCGCGCCAGATTGGCCGCCACCACCGCCGCGTCAAACCGGGCCGGTACCGCACTCGCGCCATGCCCCGGCAGGTCGACACTATGTACGCGATAGCGCGTGGCCAGCTGCGCGGCAACACGCCCGAACACGCCACCATGCAAACCCCAGCCATGCAGTAGCACCACATCGGGGCCGCAGCCCTGCGTCTCGACGTAACAATTCATAAGGAAGAAGGCATCGGAAAAAACACTATTTTTGCAAGGGTAGCGGGCAAAAGGAAGGCGGCACGCGGCCATGTACAGATTACGGCACTGCGTCTGCCGCAGGCAGGCAAGCCAGTGCTGCACCTCTATATCACCTCGATGCTAATAGCGGTCGCCCCCCGTGAAGTGCCCGCAGCAGCCAGGCAAAAATCCCGCTTCATATGGGGCTTCTGCTTGCTTGTCCGGATAAAAAACAGCACTTTCAACCGTAACAATGCCCATTTTTTTCGAGTGCCAGCAGCCTATCCCAGGCAATAGCGGCCGCCGGCTGCGGCTTGGCAAAATAAAAGCCCTGCAGCTTGGGACAAGCCATATCCTGCAAGACCGCCACCTGGGCAGATGTCTCCACCCCCTCGGCCACCACATCGAGATGCAAAGCCTGAGCCAGGGCCAGAATGGCACGCACAATGGCACTGGACTCGGCATGAATATCGACTTCACGCACAAAAGCCTGATCGATTTTTAACAGATCGAAACGGTAACGGTGCAAATAAGACAGCGCGGAATAGCCGGTACCGAAATCATCCAGTGCCAGACGAACACCGATAGCATGCAAGGCCTGCATCACCTCAGCGGCAACTTCCGGCACATCGATAAGCGCACTTTCCGTCACTTCGAGATACACCAGCGCGGGCGGCAAGCCCAGCCGCGACAGCAAGGCATCCATCCACGGCGGCAATTCGGCATCGCGCAGGTTTTCCGACGACAGATTGATATGCAGCGACAGCGCTTCGTCGACGCGACCACTCCTGCGCCAGCTGGCAAGCTGGGTGCAGGCTTGCTCTATCATGTAGCGATCCAGCCGCTGGATCAGGCCGGATGCTTGCGCCATGGGCAGGAACTCGCCCGGTGATACCATGCCGCGCTCGGGATGGTGCCAGCGCACCAGCGTCTCGAAACCGGTCAGCCGCAGGCTGACGCTATCAATAAACGGCTGGTAATACGGAACCAGCTGATCATCGGCCTCGAGTGCGCGGCGCAAATCGGCTTCCAGCGCCAACAGGTCGGCCTGATTCTCGCGCAAATCGTGATTGAACAGCGTGTAGCCATGACGGCCGCTCTGCTTGGTGCGGTACATGGCCATATCCGCATCGCGCAACAGCTCTTCGGCACTGCGGTAATGCAGGCCATCCGCCAGCACCACCCCGATACTGACCGTAGCGAACACTTCACGCTCGCCGACCATCATCGGCCGCTCGAACTCCTCCACGATACGCTGGGCAATCTGCTCGCAGCGCGCCACGCTATCCATACGGTTCAGCAGCAATGCAAATTCGTCACCACCTAGCCGGGCCAGAAAATCATTCGGCCGCAGGCAATGCCGGATGCGCGCGCCGGTTTCCCCCAAGAGCGCATCACCGGCATGGTGGCCCAGAGTGTCATTCACCAGCTTGAAACGATCCAGATCGATAAACAGCACGGCAAAGCGCTCGCGTTCATCGCGTTTATATGCCTGCCAGCAGCGCAAAAGCGTTTTATTGAAATGGGCACGATTGGGCAAGCCGGTCAGGGTATCGTGCAGATTGTCGTGCTTGAGGCGGGCATTGACTTCATCCAGCTCCAGCGTACGCTCGCGCACTCGCGCTTCCAGTGCGCTATTGGCCAGCTGCAAGGACTGCGCCGCCTGCAGCCGGGTCAGTGCCGCGCCCACATGCTCGGCCACACACTCCAGCAGTTCCTGCTCGCGGTGACCATAGCGCAGATTACGGTCATGGCTACAAACGGCCAGTACCCCCTTGATTTCCTTGTCGCTATACAAGGGCACCCCCAGCCAGCTCGCCATGTCTTTACCCCCCATGCCGGCAATAGACATGAGTAGTGCATGGCCATTGAGCAGCAAGGTACGGCCACTATGCAAGACCTGCTCCACCGGACCTGCCCGCGTACGCATCAGGGGCTGATCGCCGAGAAAGGCATCCGCACCGTAGGGAAAGCTCAAGGCATCCTGCTCGGCATCATATAAGGCCACCATACAGCCGCTGCACGAGAGCAAACCATGCAGCTCATGGTGCACCCCGGCCAGAAAATCCGCCAAAGGCAGGGGGCGATTGGATAAATTGGCGATGCCGAACAGTGCACGCATCAATTGCTGGTGATGGCGGCGCTCCCCCTGCTCCGCATGCAGGCGCAGGCGGCTTCCCTCCAGCTCATGTCCGCGCGCCCTCAGTGCCTGCATCAGGCTGGAGCGTTCGCACACATGGGCAAGCAGAGCGGCAATATGGCGGGCAAGCCGTAGAAAAATACGCAGACTCTGCTGATCGTAACGCCGGGCAGGGTCAAAAATCTGTATCGCGACCACCACACGCTCCTGCCCTGCATGCAGCGTCAGCGGCAGGCCGAACCAGAAGCGGGGCACATCCGCAGGAACCGCTATCCCGCTACCGGCACAGAAGGCCAGAATACGCCGCGTATCCAGCACGCGGGTCTTGCCGCCCGCGTGAACAGCCCCCGCCAGTGCGGCAGATAAAGACACTTCTGTCCGGCCAGTCTCATGGCTGAACAGGGTATACGGCAGATGCAGCAAACTACCGCCGTCATCCGATAAAGTCAGCGAAAAGTCCTGCGCCGGAATCAGCCGCGCCAGCAGGGGCTGCAAGCGGGACAGAAAGGCTTCAAGCGTCAATGCCTGACTCGCCAGCATCGAGGTTTCCAGCAGCAAGTCCTGCTGCAAGCGGTAGCCTGCCAAGGTCTGGCCAATCACCGCAGCTTCGATCCGTGCCGACAACAACTGCTGTGCCGCCTTGCAAGCCTCATTGCCTAGCCGGACATCGCTATCAAGCCACAGCAAGGCGCCGCAACACTTGCCATCCATCAGGACATCGTAGCGGGTGATGGCTTGGGCGCCGGAGCTTGCCCCCGGATCAAGTAATGCTTGTTGCTCCCCGCTGCCGGCAAGGCACTGCCACCGGTGCTCATGCCACACCCATGCAGCGGCCGCCAATGCACCAGCCTGACGCAATAAAGCCACTGCATCATGTGCCCCCCTGACCAAAGCCCCATCTTTATCCAGCACAGCTGTCATTATAATTTTTCTCGCTATCTTCCTGCCGCAGGGAGAGTACTACCCGCCTATGGTGTCTCGTAATGCATGCCCAAGTGCCTCTATCAGGATGCCGAGCTCTTGTTCACTATGCGCTGCAGACAGGGAAATACGTAATCTGGCCGTCCCCGCCGCCACGGTAGGCGGACGGATGGCCGGCACCCATAAGCCGGCTGCCGCCAGCTGGTCTGCAAGCATTACTGTTGCATTATTACCGCCAATGATAAGTGCTTGGATAGCAAAGCGGGAAGTGATAAGTGGATATGGCAGCATAGCGGCCTGCAATTTTGCGATATGGGCGGCCAGCCGCTCACGCCGCCAAGGCTCATCCCGCATCAAGCCGACCGACTGGCTAATGGCGACCGCCAGTGCCGGCGGCATGGCGGTGGTATAGATATAACTACGGCCACGATTGACGAGCCAAGCACACAACTCATCGCTGGCAGCGACCACGGCACCCGATACGCCGGCCGCTTTACCCAGCGTAGCCATATAGATGACCCGGGGATCATGCAGTGCATATTCGGCCAGCGCCCCACGGCCACCACCGCTGATACCGAAACCATGCGCATCATCCAGATACAGCCAGGCATCGTAGCGATGCGCCAAACGCAACAATTCGGCCAGCGGCGCTTCGTCACCGTCCATGCTGTATACCGCATCGACCACGATCATGCGGCTACGCGCGCGACTGGCCTGCAGCAGACTTTCCAGCTGGGCCATATCGTTGTGGCGAAAACGGCGTAAACGCGCCCGCGACAGCAAACAGCCATCATTGAGCGAGGCATGGTTGAGCTTGTCGGCAAACACCTCGTCCCCGCGCCCCAGCAAGCTGCTGATCACGGCCAGATTCGCCAGATAACCGGAACCGAACAGCAAGGCCGACGGTGTACCTATCCAGTCGGCCAGCACCATTTCGGCTTCTTCATGCGCACTGGTGTGGCCGGTCACCAGATGCGATGCGCCGCTACCCACCCCCCAGCGCGACAGCGCCTCGCGCGCAGACTCGATCAGGCGCGGGTGACTGGCTAGACCCAGATAGTCATTGCTGGCAAACGACAGCATGTCGCGGCCGTTCAAACGGACATGCGTCCCCTGCGCGCTCTCCCGCGTCACGCACTGGCGGTATTGTTGCTGTTGCTGCAAGGCAGCCAGACCCGCACCAAGCTCATGAGGCTGCATAAAAAGAAAAACGCCACCGTCGCTAAAAATTTACATGGGATAAAACTTCATACCCTTATAAACACAATAAATAAATGGAGCAAGCCTGCGCCACGAGGTCAGCGCCTGCTTGCCCCAGCAAAATACCTATTTACAGGGCAGACAGATCCAGCTTTGCCATCAGCGCGCGATCGGCAGCCACATCCGGGTTGCCTGTCGTCAACAATTTGTCGCCGTAAAAAATCGAGTTGGCACCGGCCAGAAAACACAGCGCCTGCATCGCCTCCGGCATGCCGCGCCGGCCGGCCGACAAGCGCACATAGCTCTTGGGCATGGTCAGCCGCGCTACCGCAATCGCGCGCACGAATTCGGTCCAGTCGATATCTTCGGCATCGGCCAGCGGCGTGC
Source organism: Craterilacuibacter sp. (assembly GCF_051659485.1). Taxonomy (NCBI): domain Bacteria; kingdom Pseudomonadati; phylum Pseudomonadota; class Betaproteobacteria; order Neisseriales; family Neisseriaceae; genus Craterilacuibacter; species Craterilacuibacter sp. Next base: position 7,613 of record NZ_JBOFOO010000058.1, read on the forward strand.
CGTCCACCTTGACCAGATTATTGATAGGCACCGACTCCGGCTGCGGCTCAAGATTGGCCAGCTGGGCCAGCAGCCCGGCACGATCCAGCCGGGTTTCATCCATGCCGACGATGCCGCCACAGCATACATTCAGCCCGGCCTTGCGCACCTTGCCCAAGGTATCCATGCGATCTTCGTATTCGCGGCTATGAATCACATCGCCATACTTTTCCGGCGAGGTATCGAGGTTGTGATTGTAATAGTCGAGGCCGGCCGCCTTCAGTTGCTCGGCCTGACCGTCGGCCAGCATGCCGAAAGTGGCGCATGTCTCCAGCCCCAGCGCCTTGACCTCGCTGACCATGGCCAGCGTCTTTTGCAGGTCGCCCTCCTTGGGGCCGCGCCAGGCGGCGCCCATGCAAAAGCGGCTGGCTCCGTTTTCCTTGGCGATGCGTGCCACCTCGACCACCTGCTCGGCACTCAGCATCGGCTGATTGTCGACCGGGGTTTCGTGATGCACCGATTGCGGACAATAGCCGCAATCCTCGGAACAGCCACCGGTCTTGATCGACAGCAAGGTAGACAGTTGCACCTTGCTCGGGTCGAAAAACTGGCGGTGTACTTCAGCGGCACGAAACACCAGTTCCATAAACGGCAAGGCAAACAGCGCCTCTATCTCGTCGACACGCCATAATGCGCTCTGCGGATGGGGTGTGGCAGGACGCTGAAATACGATATTGCGGCTGGTCATGGCAGAAGAATCTATCGTGATGGAATCACCGCATCATCAGCGGGAGGCCTGATGCTGTCAAACATGATCCGTCAAATTATCGACAACTGCCTACCTTTTAATCAGCCCTGTGTCTTTTGCGCGGCCGGCAATACGGCACACGGCATTTGCCGCGCATGTCTGGCCGACCTCAGCCGCCTGCCGCTGGAGATCTGCCCCCGCTGTGCTCATGCCTCCCCTTTTGGCCAGCTATGCGGCCGTTGCCAGCGGCATCCACCGGCCTTCGATCAATTGCACGCTGCCTTGCGCTACAGCTATCCTCTGGATGCCGTGATTCAGGCATTCAAGTACGGCAAGCGGCTGGAACTGGCGGCCAGCCTGTCGTTTTTGCTGGCCGAACTCGCGCCTGCCGCAACGCTGCAGCCCGATCTGGTGGTACCGGTTCCGCTGGCCCGCACCCGCCTGCTTGAGCGCGGTTTCAATCAGAGCCATGAGCTTGCCCGGGCGTTCGCTGGTAGAATAAACGCCCCGCTGGATCACACACTGTGCGAGCGGATACGCAACACCCCGCCACAAGCCCGCCTGAACCGGCGCCAAAGACAAGAAAATGTCAGGCATTCCTTTAGCGTAAACCACCGGCTAGACGGGCTTTGCGTCGCTATTGTCGATGATGTGGCCACCAGTGGTGCCACCCTCGAAGCGCTATCCCTGGCGCTCAAAAAACAGGGGGCAAAACGGGTCGAAGCATGGGTGCTGGCTAGGGTTTTTTACTCAAAAACTTGACCAAGCTATTGAATTCTTGGAACAATCAGGGTCGCAACGATGTTTACTGTTGTTCTTTACCAGCCGGAAATACCGCCCAACACGGGCAATGTAATCCGTTTATGTGCCAATACCGGTTGCGAATTGCACCTGGTCAAACCGCTGGGTTTTCCCCTTGATGACGCGAAATTGCGCAGGGCCGGACTCGATTATCACGAGTACGCCCGCATGATCGTGCATGAGGATTGGGAAGCCTGTCAGGCAGCCTTGCATGGGCGGCGTATCTTCGCCGCCACCACCAAGGGGGCTACGCGACACGACCAAGTGGCTTTCGAGGAAAATGATGTGCTGTTGTTCGGCCCCGAGTCACGAGGTTTGCCGGAAACCCTGCTTGCAGGCTTCCCGACCGAGCGCCGGGTGCGATTGCCAATGCGGCCCGAGTCACGCAGCATGAATCTGTCCAATGCCGTCGCCGTTATGGTGTTCGAAGCATGGCGACAGATAGATTTTTCCGGCGGAAGTTAAGATTCGCAGCTAGGCACTCCGCATAAAGGAGCTCCGATGCAATCTTTTTTTCGATGGTTATGGCTGACCGTAGTCAGCCTCGTGTTGGTGGCTTGCTCCACCACACAGCCCGCCAATGCCAAACTTCAACCCGTGGCCAAAGCGCCACAAAAAAACACCAGCAGCAAAGGTGGAGCCTACTTCCAGAATGACGGCCCCGCCAGAATCATTCCGGCCAACCTGAATCTGCTGCCCAATGCCGTACCGCAAGACGAACCACTGATACGTTCGGCCAACCGGCCCTATAGCGCCCTGGGCATGCGTTTTAGCCCTGAGACCAGCCATGAGGCCTTCAATACCCGTGGTAAGGCCTCGTGGTATGGCAAGCAGTTTCACGGCCGCAAGACCTCGTCCGGTGAACGCTACGATATGTTTGCCATGACCGGCGCCCATCCGACGCTGCCGATTCCGTCCTACGCCAAGGTCACTAACCTGAAAAACGGCCATTCGGTGATTGTGCGCATCAATGATCGCGGTCCTTTCCACAAGAGCCGGGTGATGGATCTGTCGTATGCCGCCGCGCACCAGCTGGGCTATATCAAGGCGGGGAGTGCCGATGTACTGGTCGAGCGCGTATTCCCGGTTGATGGCGGCGAGCGTATCGCGACCCGTCCGGCCAAGGTGCTGGCCAAGTCGGACAAACCCATCTATTTGCAGCTGGGTTCGTATTCCACCCGCCCCAAGGCCGAGGCACAAATCAGGAAGCTGATGGCCAAATTGCCGGACCAGCACGACGAGAAGCTCACCATCATCAAACAGCTGGGTGCTTACCGCGTGCAAATGGGCCCGTTTGAAAGCCCTGCTGCCGCACAAAAAGCCGCCAGCGACACTGCCAACCGGCTCAATACCGGCAAACAGATCGTGATGACCTGAGTCTGGGCGACCAGAGAACCCGAAAGCGAGGCTTGGCCTCGCTTTTTTTATGTCTGATGCCGGCTCTGGCGGTATAAACGGATCAGCCGTGTAGTCGAGCTGTCATGCACGGCCATGGCCGCCTCGCCGGTCAGCTCGCCATGAATAGTGCGCGCCAACTGCTTGCCCAGTTCCACCCCCCACTGGTCGAAACTATTGATTCCCCAGATCGTGCCCTGCACAAAAATCTTGTGTTCATACAGCGCAATCAGTGCGCCCAGATTGCGCGGATTGAGCTGGGTCAGCAACAGGGTATTGCTCGGGCGGTTGCCGGCAAACACCTTGTGCGGCAGCAGGCGCGCCAATGCCGCCTCCGTCAGCCCCTGCGCCGACAGCTCGGAGCGGACCTCAGCAGCGGTCTTGCCGCGCATAAAGGCCTCGGCCTGCGCAAACACATTGGCCAGCAGGATTTCATGATGGCCGGGCAGGCCGGCACGGTTTTCCAGCGTCGCAATCAGGTCGATGGGCGAGATATGCGTGCCCTGATGCAAGAGCTGGAAAAAGGCATGCTGGCCGTTGATACCGGTCGCGCCCCAGATGATGGGCGCGGTTTCCACCCCTACCGGTGTGCCGTCGCTGCATACCTGCTTGCCGTTGGACTCCATGTCCAGCTGCTGGATAAAGGCCGGCAAGCGGTGCAGATACTGGTCGTAGGGCGCGATCACATGGCTGCCGCCACCATAAAAATTGATATACCAGATGCCGATCAGTGCCAGCAGCACCGGCATATTGGCCTCCAGCGGTGCCTGCCGGAAGTGCGTGTCCATCAAGTGGGCGCCTTCCAGTAGCGCGGTGAAGTTCTCCTCGCCCAGATACAGCATGATGGGCAGGCCGATGGCCGACCACAGCGAGAAACGCCCGCCCACCCAGTCCCAAAACTCGAACATATGCGCCGGGTCGATACCGAAAGCGGCCACCGCCTGACGATTGCTTGATACCGCGACGAAATGGCGGGCCACCGCTGCACGCTCGCCGGCATGGGCAATAAACCAGTCGCGTGCGGTCAGCGCATTGGTCAGCGTCTCCTGGGTGGTAAAAGTCTTGGAGGCCACCACGAACAAGGTCGTCTCGGCCTGCACCTTCTGCAGCGTCTCCTTGAGCTGGGCCCCGTCCACATTCGACACGAAATGCATGCGCAGCCGCGGGTGGCCGAAGGGCTTGAGCGCCGAGCACACCATCAGCGGACCCAGATCCGAGCCGCCGATGCCGATATTGACGACATCGGTAATCGGCTGATGGGTGTAACCCAGCCAGTCGCCACACCGCACCGCATGACAAAACCGCCCCATGCGCGCGAGCACCGCATTCACCTGCGGCATCACATCCTGGCCGTCTACCTGTATCGGCGTATTACTGCGGTTGCGCAGCGCCACATGCAGCGCCGCCCGCTCCTCGGTGGTATTGATCTTGTCGCCGCGGAACATGGCGGCAATCTGCTGCGGCACGCCGCTTTGTTCCGCCAGACGCACCAGCGCCGCCAGAATTTGGTCGTCGATGCGGTTCTTGGCGTAATCGAGAAACACGCCACCCACGTTCAGTGCATAACGCTGGGCGCGCCCGGGATCGGCGGCAAACTGGTCCCGCATCGCGATGTGCTCGCTCGCATCAAACAGGGACCACAAATCCTGCCAGGCAGGCAGCTTAGTCAGGTGGGGCATGGTTTATTCCTTTGCGGCTATTCGACAGGAAAGGCGGGAATGGGGAATGGGGAATGGGGAATGGCAGGATTTTATTCCCCGCTCCCCGCTCCCCGCTCCCTATTCCCTATTCCATTCCCTATTCCCGTCCCCATCAACACTCCTCATGCCAGGTCACGCCGTCGCGGGCAGGCAGGCTGCTGGCGGCAGGCGGGCCCCAGGTGCCGGCCGGATACGGCCGTGGCAGTGCCTTGCCCTGTTGCCAGGCATCCAGGATCGGCTCGACCCAGCGCCAGGCGGCAACCAGCTCTTCGCGGCGCATGAACAGCGCCAGACGGCCGCGGATCACATCCAGCAGCAAACGCTCGTAGGCATCGACGCGCCGTACGCGGAAGGTTTCGTGAAAATCGAGGTTGAGGCATACCGGCTGCAGATTCATGCCGTCGCCAGGCTCTTTGGCCTGAAACCACAGGCGCACGCTTTCTTCCGGCTGCAGTTCGATTACCAGACGGTTGCCACTGCGGCAGCTGGGCGCCAGTGGAAACAGTTTGTGCGGCACATCGTGAAACGTGATCACGATCTCGGCCACGCGCTCCTGCATGCGTTTGCCGGTACGCAGGAAAAACGGCACGCCGGCCCAGCGCCAGTTGTCGATCTCGGCCTTGAGCGCAACAAAGGTTTCGGTATGGCTATGCGCA
>NZ_JBOFOO010000059.1:0-12011 GCF_051659485.1 Craterilacuibacter sp.
AGCGTTGCCATACTTGCTCCCGGAAGATGCAGAAGGCCGCCGGTGGCGGCAGGTAGAGCGACAGTTTGGTGATCGCTTTAAAAAAAACCGCTGCAGCTGCAGCGGTTTTTTTTTGGAACGTCCAGCACGCACAACGGGGCTGAGGAAAATTGCCCGTCTGCTAACGCGGAGCTGGAAGTCCTATACGAGTCCGGCAAGGAGAATCGTTAGCTGAACAGCAAGTGTTGGCATACGGTATGCGTAAAAAAAGGCGGGTAGCCCCGCCTCCTAATCGATAAGTTTCGGCCCTATGCCATGCGGTCAGAAAGCCGCCATCAGCAGTACAGCCCCCGAGGCTGCAATCGCGGCCCCCAACATGCGCAGCATGCCGGATACCTTCAGCGCGCCGTGACCGATGGCCAGACCTGAGGCGTGCAACAAGGCACTCGCCAGCATGAAGCCCGACGCATAGGCGGCCGCACTGGCGTTGTCCGGCATCTCCAGCCCGTGCGCAACACCGTGCCACAGCGCGAAAAAGCCAATGCCAGCTAGCGCGAGCGCTGTGTGCACCCGGGCCACGGCAACCACCAGCAGCCCCCCCAGCATGACCGATAGCGCGATGCCGTTCTCCAATGCAGGCAGGCCGACGCCTAACATCCCAAGCATACCGCCCGCAGCCAGCGCCAGTACAAAAGTAAGTGGCCCTTGCCAGCGGGCACGCCCACCCTGCTGCGCCGCCCACAGGCCTACAGCAAACATCGCCAGCAGGTGATCGATGCCGGCAAACGGGTGGGTCAGCCCCTGAGTGAAGCTATCAGCGCCATGACCGGTATGCGCTTGCGCGAAGTTTGCACTCCCGGCAAGCAGGATAGAAAACAGAAATTTACGCATGGGGGGCTCCTTGTGCGCTCAAAGCGAGCATGCCTTTTTCTTCGATAAAATTAATGATATCCGTCAAGCCGTGCCCGCTTTTCAGGTTGGAGAAGATGAACGGCCGCGTGCCGCGCATCTTTAGGGCGTCGTGTGCCATCACCTCGAGCGACGCACCCACCAGCGGCGCGAGGTCGATCTTGTTGATCACGAGCAAGTCCGACTTGCAGATGCCGGGGCCACCCTTGCGCGGTATCTTGTCGCCCGCCGATACGTCGATTACATAGATCGTCAGGTCGGACAATTCGGGGCTGAAGGTCGCCGCCAGATTATCGCCACCGCTCTCGATAAAGATCACGTCAAGATTGGGGTGGCGTGTGTTCAGCCGCGCGACTGCCTCGAGGTTGATTGATGCATCCTCGCGGATTGCGGTGTGCGGGCATCCTCCCGTCTCAACACCAATAATACGTTCAGGCGGTAACGCTGCGTTGCGAACCAGAAACTGCGCGTCCTCCTGCGTATAAATGTCATTGGTCACGACGGCAATGTTGTAGCTATCGCGCAGCGCGGTACACAGCGCCAAAGTCAGGTGCGTCTTACCCGAGCCGACCGGCCCGCCGATGCCAACGCGTAACGGTGCATGTTGCATGCGTGCTTCTCCTTTTTGTCTTGAACGACTATCGCCGCTTCAGGAGCGGAATAGCCGGCTGTACTGCGTCTCGTGTTGTGCCGCGACCCAAGCGAGCATGGGCGCGAAATTGCTGATCTCTTCGTCCGGTAACGTCAGTGCGGTCTGCGTTGCCTGCGCGACCACAGGCAGTAAAACCGACAGCAGCTGCTGGCCGCTGGTCTGCCCCATCGGCATCGCCTTCATCAGCACCATGACCTGATTTTCCATCCAGCCCCACAGAAACGACTCGACCGCCTGCGCCGCATCCAGCTCCAGCTGGAACGCCGCGACGGCCCAGGCTACGGGCAACGCGACCGGCCCCTCGGCCAGTACTGCCGGCCAGCGCCCCTGACCTTCGGGCAGGGCTGCCAACAGTGTTTTGAGCGAGTAACCCATCTGCTCTGTCTCTGCCCTCAGCTCGCGACCGTCGCGGGAGGCCAGCAGGCGCGCGTTAAGCGCCACCAGCGCCGATGTATCATCGGTATTCAAACTGCACCAGACTCGAACCAGTAGCGCCGCTTCGAAACGCGATAGCGGGCCTGTCAGTACACCCGCGATCCACGCTTGCGCGCTGCGGCTGTCACTGACCAGCCCCAGTTCGAGCGCACTCTCCAGCCCCTGCGAGTAGCTATATCCACCGATGGGTAGGCTGGGGCTGGCCAGCCGCAGCAGCTGCAATGCAGCAAGATTCACGTTAGCGTCCCCGCCTCATTAAACAGATGCAGCTTAGGGGCGTACTGATAAGTACTGTCCTTGCCGTGCGAGTGGTGGTGGCCGCCACCATAAGCGCCGGTTTCAGGATTGAATGCAGCATCGACCGGCAAGGGCTGCAAGCCCATCTGTGCCAGCATGTCAGCCAGAACGCTATCGGCAGCAATGCGCAGTACACCGTCGCCGACCTCGATGTGCACATGGCGATTACCCAGGTGGTAGGCAGCGCGGGCCAGCAGGCGGGCGTCGGACACCCGCACTTCAATCAGCGCCTCGATGGCCGCCCGTACCCGTACCCTCCGGCCATCGGCAGCCTGCAGTACGTCGCCATCCCGCAGGGGCACGCCATCGTTGAGAAACAAGCCGGCCTCCTCTCCACTACGGGTACGGGTACGCAGTCTATGCTTGCTACGCAACTCGAACGACAGCTCCAACTCAGCATCATGCCCCTCTCCAGCAGGGGCAAAGGCATTGATCAACAGCATCGCATCACCTCAGAACAGGAAATAGAGCTGCGCCAGCGGCAGCACCTCGGCCGGCTCGCACCACAGCAGCTCGCCGTCGGCATAGACGCGATAGTTCTGCGGATCGACCGTGATTTTGGGTAGATAATCGTTGTGGATAAGATCGGTTTTCTTGACGTCGCGGCAGCCCTTGACCGCGACCAAGCGTTTTTTCAGCCCCAGCTTGTCGCCGATGCCGGCCGCCAGCGCGGCTTGCGACACGAAGGTGATGCTGCACTGCGCCACCGCCAGACCGTAGCTGCCAAACATCGGCCGGTAGTGCACCGGTTGCGGTGTCGGAATACTGGCGTTGGCATCGCCCATCGCGGCAGCAGCGATCATGCCACCCTTGATGATCAGCGACGGTTTGACGCCAAAGAATGCCGGTTTCCACAACACCAGATCCGCCAGCTTGCCCACCTCGATGCTGCCCACCTCGTGCGCGACGCCGTGCGTGATCGCCGGATTGATCGTGTACTTGGCGATATAACGCTTGATGCGCGCGTTGTCTGCGCCTTGGGGGTCGTCCGGCAAGGGCCCACGCTGACGGCGCATCTTGTCGGCGCTCTGCCAGCAGCGCAAGATGGTTTCCCCCACTCGCCCCATCGCTTGGCTATCGGACGACATCATCGAGAACGCCCCCAGATCGTGCAGGATATCCTCGGCAGCGATGGTCTCGCGCCGGATCCGGCTCTCGGCGAACGCCACATCCTCGGCGATCGCCGGGTCGAGATGGTGGCACACCATCAGCATGTCCAGATGTTCATCTATGGTATTGACGGTAAATGGCCGCGTCGGATTGGTTGAGCTGGGTAACACGTTCAGTTCGCCGCATGCCTTGATAATGTCCGGCGCATGGCCGCCGCCAGCACCCTCGGTGTGATAGGTGTGGATGGTGCGGCCCTTGAACGCGGCGAGCGTCGTTTCGATGAAGCCCGACTCATTCAGCGTATCGGTGTGGATCGCGACCTGCACATCCATTGCGTCGGCGACCGTCAGACAATTGTCTATTGATGCCGGCGTGGTGCCCCAGTCCTCGTGCAGCTTGAGCCCGATCGCACCCGCCTCGACCTGCTCGATCAGTGGTGCCGGCAAACTGGCATTGCCCTTGCCGGTAAACCCCAGGTTCATCGGAAAGGCCTCGGCCGCACGCAGCATCTGCGCCATATGCCAAGGACCCGGCGTGCAGGTGGTGGCATTGCTACCCGTGGCAGGGCCAGTTCCACCGCCTATCATGGTGGTCACTCCCGACATCAGCGCCTCTTCTATCTGCTGCGGACAGATAAAGTGAATATGGGCGTCGATGCCGCCGGCGGTGACGATCATGCCTTCGGCGGCGATGATTTCAGTTGAAGCACCGATCAGCATCGTCACTGCCGGCTGGATATCCGGGTTACCCGCCTTGCCGATGGCGGCGATGCGTCCGTTCTTCAGCCCGATATCGGCCTTGCCTATGCCCCAGTGGTCGATAATCAGCGCATTGGTAATCACCGTATCCATCACCTGATCGGCTAGCGCCTGCCCCTGTCCCTGCCCATCACGAATGACCTTGCCGCCACCAAACTTCACCTCTTCGCCGTACACGGTGTGGTCAAACTCGACCGCAGCCAGCAACTGGGTATCCGCCAGACGTACACGGTCGCCAACGGTTGGGCCAAACATTTCGGCGTATGCCTCGCGTGAAATAGTCGCCATCGTCACGCCTCCTGCTCGAGAGCACCCATGACCCGCCCCTGAAATCCGTAAACAATGCGGGCGCCAGCCAAGGCCACTAGCTCGACACTGCGCAGCTGTCCGGGTTCGAAGCGGACTGCCGTGCCGGCTGCAATATTGAGCCGATAACCCCGCGCGGCAGCACGGTCAAACTCAAGCGCATCATTGGTTTCGAAAAAATGGTAGTGCGAGCCCACCTGCACCGGCCGGTCGCCACTATTGGCCACTGACAGCGTGCGCGTGGCACGGCCGGCGTTCAGGACGATATCAGACGCGTCAGCGACCAGGATTTCACCGGGTTTCATTGCAGCACCTCAGTAACAGGGTTTGGAATAAGGCTACCGGCATGCGTCAGGCCGTGCTTGGGACAGCGTGGCTGTTGCAAGGAGGCACAGAACGGCAGCGATGTGAGAGCGGCAGGCGACTGCCCGCCCGATCGGACGGCGCAAAGTTTGACGATAGGCATGACAGTCCTCAGACGATGGGCTGGTGAACGGTGACCAGCTTGGTTCCATCCGGGAAGGTTGCCTCGACCTGAATCTCGGCGATCAGCTCGGCAACACCCTCCATCACGTCGTCACGCGTCAGCAAGGTGGTGCCGATATGCATCAGTTCTGACACCCTCTGCCCGTCACGCGCGCCTTCCATAATCGCGGCGCTGAGATACGCGACAGCCTCCGGGTAATTGAGCCGGAGCCCGCGCCCACGACGACGCTCTGCCAGCAAAGCGGCTGTAAAGATCAGTAACTTATCCTTCTCGCGCGGGGTCAATTCCATGGCATGCTTTCGTGTAGAGTTTGCATTGTTATGCAAAAAGAATGCCAAGTAATCAGGTAGCCCAGATGCGGGGCGCGACTGCGTCTACACCAAGCATGAACGGGCGCAGCTGCTGCCACAATCCCGCGACCCACGCGTGCGCCGCCTCCGCTGAATGAGTCAGGCAACGGGCAACAAATACATCCGGCAATTGTGAGACTCCGGCTCGACCGGCACAGGGATAGGCACGACAAACATCAAGCAACGCGTCCGGCAAAGGCGGGCCGGCCCACATCAATAAGCCCACCACCGTATGGCCGTCCATACCAACTGGCGAAGAGAGCTGCGTGTCACCACCTCGCAGCGCGCTTTGCTCGCTCCACAGTAAGGAGCCATCGCGCCAGACCTCTACCGTCTGGCGCCAGCTTCCGTGCGCGAATGGTGCAGCGGATGCCGGCCGTCCCAGACAGACCACATCCGAATACAGCAGCGTCGCGTCGCCCTCCAGCTCGAAACACGCAGCCAGATCGACCTCGGCGCCGTCGAACAGAATGGTCTCCAGCGGTAAATACTCAAGTGATGCACCGGCAGCAACGCGGGCACTAAGGTGCTGGCTCGCACGCCGGCCGAAGCTCTGATACCACTTGGCCGCGCCCGGGCTGGTCAGCAACACCCGGCTAGCGGCGGCCAGCTTGATGTCCAGAGTCAGGCTGTCGCCTCCCGCGATGCCGCCAGGTGGATGGACTACGATGTGCTGGCACACCCCCGATGGCTCGGTAAAGTGTTTTTGCACCCGCAGCGGTCCCACATGCCGCCGATGCACCGGAATGGTGCAACCATCCCGCCGTGCATAGGCTAATTCCAGACGTGCGTCCCAACCGGACGCCAAGGTGCACTCTGCCGGCAGGTCTCGATTCATCTCAGATCGCCAACAGTTCGCGCACGCCGCCAGTGGCCATCTCGCGCCCGGCACCCGACTTCACGACCTCGCCGCGGGCCATCACCAGATAACGGTCAGCCAGAGCCTCGGCAAAGTCGTAATACTGCTCAACCAGTACGATCGCCATCTCACCGCTCGCCGCCAGGCGACGGATCACCGCTCCGATGTCTTTGATGATTGATGGCTGGATACCCTCGGTCGGTTCGTCCAAAATCAGCAGCGACGGCCGGCTGACCAGCGCACGCCCTATCGCCAACTGCTGCTGCTGACCACCGGAAAGGTCGCCACCGCGGCGCTGCGACATGTCTTTTAGCACCGGAAACATTTCGTAGACAAAGCCGGGGATCTCGCGTCCGGCGCGGCCACCGAAACGTGCCAGCCCCATCAGCAGGTTTTCCTCTACCGTCAGCCGGGCAAATATCTCACGCCCCTGAGGTACATAGGCGATACCGTGCGCTACCCGCGCGTGCGGCGTCAGCCCATTCAGACTGCGCGCCTGCCAGCTGATCTGGCCACTACGTGCCGGCAGTTGGCCCATCAGGCAACGCAACAAGGTACTTTTGCCGACACCGTTGCGCCCGAGCACACAAGTCACCTCGCCGACCTGCGCCTCGAACGACACGTCGCGCAGGATATGGCTGCCACCATAGTATTGATTGAGTCTTTCCACTTTCAACATGTCAGCGCCCCAGATAAACCTCTATGACCCGCTCGTCGGCCTGCACCTGCGCCAGCGAGCCTTCCGCCAGCACCGCGCCCTCCGCCAACACCGTGACCCGCTCGGCAATGCTGCCGACAAAGGCCATATCGTGCTCGACCACCATCAGCGAATGCCGCCCCTTAAGCGAGCACAACAATTCGGCGGTCTTTTCGGTTTCTGCGTCGGTCATGCCAGCCACCGGCTCATCCAGTAGCAATAGCTGCGGATCCTGAGCAAGCAGCATGCCAATTTCCAGCCACTGCTTCTGTCCGTGCGACAGCAAGCCAGCCGGGCGGCGGCTAAGCTCGGTCAGGCGCGTCAGTGTCAGTAGCTCGTCAATCCGGTCATGCTGCTCGCCGGACAGGTGGTGACGTAAGCTGGCCCAGACACCCTTGTCACCTGACAGCGATAGTGCCAGATTATCGGTGACGCTCATCGCCTCGAATACCGTTGGCTTCTGAAACTTGCGCCCGATGCCCAGACGCGCGATCTGGGCTTCGCGATAACGGGTCAGATCGATTGTCTCGCCGAAAAATACAGTGCCAGAGTCGGGCCGGGTCTTGCCGGTAATCACATCCATCATCGTGGTCTTGCCGGCACCATTTGGACCGATCACACAACGTAGTTCGCCCACGCCGATCTCGAGATTAAGGTGGTTCAGCGCGCGAAAACCATCGAACGAAACGCATACATCTTCCAGGTACAGTATCTGCCCGTGGCTGGTATCCAGCCCCGTACCGACCAGATGGGACAGGCCGCTGGCCTCGCCCTCCCAGCCTTGCGCCGGAGCATCAATCTCGGGTAATAGGTGCGGAATACTCATGATGTTTTGTCCTCACCACGCCGGATCAGTCCCATCAGGCCACGCGGTAGCAGCAAGGTGGCAGCGATAAACAAAAAACCGAGGAAAAACAGCCAGTACTCGGGAAAGGCAACGGTAAACCAGCTTTTGGCACCATTAACGACAAACGCGCCGAGAATGGGACCAAGCAGCGTGCCGCGCCCGCCCAGAGCCACCCAGATCGCCACCTCGATCGAGTTGGCCGGACTCATCTCGCCGGGGTTGATAATGCCGACCTGTGGCACATAGAGCGCACCGGCTAGCCCGGCAAGCATCGCGGAAAGTACCCAGATTGCCAGTTTGAAGCGCATTGGGTCGTAGCCGCAAAACATCAGGCGGTTCTCGGCGTCACGCACAGCGGTCAGGATGCGCCCGAAGCGCGATTTCACCAGCCACAGGCTAGCTGCAAGGCTGCCACCCAGTAGCAAGACCGATAGGGAAAACAGCACGGCGCGGGTCTCTGGCGCTGTGATGGCGTAACCGGCAATACGTTTGAAGTCGGTGAAGCCGTTATTGCCGCCAAAGCCGGTTTCGTTGCGAAAAAATAGCAACATGGCGGCGTAGGTCAGCGCCTGCGTGATAATGGAAAAGTACACGCCCTTGATGCGCGAGCGAAAGGCTAGAAAGCCGAACACCAACGCCAGCAAGCCCGGCACAGCCACCACCAGCAGCATGACCCATAGAAGGCTGTCGCTGCCCCACCAGAACCATGGCAGGGTGTGCCAGTCAAGGAACACCATAAAGTCCGGCAACGCACTTTGGTAATTGCCGTCGCGACCGATGCCGCGCATCAGGTACATTCCCATTGAGTAGCCGCCGAGGGCAAAGAAGAGCCCGTGACCGAGGCTGAGCAGGCCGGTATACCCCCAGACCAGATCGAGCGCGAGCGCAAGCACGGCAAAACAGACGATCTTTCCCAATAAGGTCAGCGTATAAGCCGATACATAAAGCGCCGAATCGGGGGCAATGAACACATGAGACAGTGGTAAAGCCAGTGTCAGCATGACCAGTAGCGCAAGCACTGCGCGCGCCAATACCGGGCCCAGCTGCGCCATCAGGCGTAGAGTCAGAGGTTGGTGCATGGTATCGCTCCTAGTCGGTCACCCGCCCTTTGAGGGCGAACAGGCCCTGCGGACGCTTCTGGATAAACAGGATGATGAAGGCGAGGATCAGGATCTTGGCGAGCACGGCACCCAGTGTCGGCTCCATCACCTTGGACAGCATGCCAAGCCCCATGGCGCCGATAACGGTACCGGCTAGCTGTCCGACTCCGCCGAGTACCACCACCATAAAAGAGTCGACGATATACGCCTGCCCCAGATCAGGCCCGACATTGCCAATCTGGGACAGTGCGACGCCACCAAGGCCGGCGATGGCGGAGCCTAGCCCGAAAGCCAGCATATCGACGCGCGCCGTGGCGACGCCTACGCTATCAGCCATGCGCCGGTTTTGCGTCACCGCGCGCACGAAAAGCCCCAGACGGGTACGGTTGAGGATCAGCCAGCAGGCCAGCAGCACCAGCACCACAAAAGCGATAATCGCAATGCGGTTATACGGCAGGGTCAGCATCGGCGTGAGCGTGTAGCCACCGGAAAGCCAGCTAGGATTAGCCACCTCGACGTTTTGCGCACCGAAAATGACCCGCACCGACTGCATCAGCATCAGGCTGATGCCCCAGGTTGCCAGCAGCGTCTCTAGCGGCCTGCCATACAGGTGGCGGATCACCAGTCGTTCGAGCACCATACCGATGATAAATGTCACCGCAAACGCCACGGGTAAGGCTACGACGAGGTAGTAGTCGAAAGCGCCTGGCAGATAGGCGCGAAACAGGTTCTGCACCACATACGTTGCATAAGCACCCAGCATCAGCATCTCGCCGTGGGCCATATTAATCACGCCGAGCAAGCCGTAGGTAATCGCGAGTCCCAGTGCGGCCAGCAGCAGCACTGATCCCAGGCTTACGCCGCTGAACGCATTGCCGACCAGATTCCAGCTAAACTCGCGCGCCTCGATCGCAGCAGAGGCAGCCTTGGCCGCTTGGGCAATGGTGCCATCCGCATCGCGTGTAAGCGGCTCCAGCAAAGCGAGTGTCGCTGCATCCTTGCTCTCCCCCAGGGTAGCAATCGCAGCCAGTCGCACGGCCTGGTCGTTGCTGACCAGCGCCAAGCGGGCCTCTGCCTCCGACAGGAGCGCGCTGACCTGCGCATCGCGCTCCAATGACTGACGTCGCTGCAACAATGGCAGCAATGCTGCGTTGCCGGCATCGCGTATCGCAGCCACCGCGCGGCTACGCACGGTGGGGTCGACATCGCCAAGCGCGCCTGCCGCTCGGTACACCTCGATCGCACTACGCACGCGGTTATTGACCACCAGCGCCTCAGCATCGTCCGGCAACGTTGCCGGTCGGCCACTGGCAAGCTCGGTGATTGCCTCGCCATGCTGCAGCCAGCTGCGGCCATCCGGCGCGACAAACAATTCGCCGTTTTCCAGTGAGGTAAGCGCTGCCTCGCGTGCGGCGTCGGGTGCCACGGCCCAGCCGGCAATCAGCTCGGCGCGCGCAGACGCGTCGGCCGATGCCAGCTCGGCCGCCGGCGGCGCGGCCCAGGCCACGCCCGCAACCAAGCAGGCCAACGCGATAATCAGGCGTTTTAGCATTGAATTCCCCGTGCTATTGAGTCGGACGCAGCGGCTCGCTCCGCTACCCGGTCCTGCGTCCCAAGACTGCCTGTCAGCGGACAGACCTCTGCCCGCTGACCCGACGTCCGCTTACAGCTTGGTCTTGACCGGCGTATCAGGCTTGCCGGCATTGCCGGGGATATACGGACTCCACGGCTGCGCGCGCACCGGTGCGGGTGTTTTCCATACCACCGAGAACTGACCGTTAGCCTGTACTTCGCCTATCATTACCGGCTTGTGCAGATGGTGGTTCTTCGCATCCATCTGCAGTACCATGCCGCTAGGTGCCTTGAAGCTCATGCCGGCCATCGCCTTACTTACCGCATCAACATTGGTGGTCCCCGCCTTCTTCACCGCTTCGGCCCACATATTGATTCCGATATAGGTTGCCTCCATCGGATCGTTGGTCACCAGCTTGTCGGCATTGGGCAGTCCCTTCTTCTTCGCCCACGCCTTGTAGTCCTTCACCCACTGTCCATTGACTGGGTTCTTCACCGACATAAAGTAGTTCCACGCCGCCAGGTGCCCGACCAGCGGCTTGGTATCGATCCCCTTGAGTTCTTCCTCGCCAACCGAGAATGCCACCACCGGCACGTCGGTCGCTTTAACCCCCTGGTTACCCAGCTCTTTGTAGAACGGCACGTTGGAATCACCGTTGATGGTCGAAACCACGGCGGTCTTACCACCAGCAGAGAATTTCTTGATATTGCCGACAATGGTCTGATAGTCACTGTGACTAAACGGGGTATACACCTCAAGGATGTCCGAATCCTTCACCCCCTTGCTCTTAAGGAAGGCGCGCAGGATCTTGTTGGTAGTGCGTGGGTAGACGTAGTCAGTTCCCAACAGGACAAAGCGCTTGGCGGCACCACCGTCCTTGCTCAACAGGTACTCGACGGCAGGAATGGCCTGCTGGTTGGGGGCTGCACCGGTGTAGTAGACGTTCGGCGACAGCTCTTCGCCTTCATACTGCACGGGGTAGAACAAGAGCCCGTTCATCTCCTCGAATACCGGCAACACCGACTTGCGCGACACGGAAGTCCAGCAGCCAAAGGTCGCCGCCACCTTGTCTTTACTCAATAGCTGGCGTGCCTTCTCGGCAAATAGCGGCCAGTTGGATGCCGGATCGACCACCACCGGCTCGAGTTTCTTGCCCAGTACCCCGCCTTTGGCATTGATCTGATCGATGGTGAACAGCGCCATATCCTTGAGCGAGGTCTCGGAGATGGCCATGGTGCCGGAGAGCGAATGCAGGATGCCGACCTTGATCGTATCGGCGGCGGCAAATGCGCTGGATGCCCCGCAGGCGAAAAGCGAAGCGGCGATAACAGACTGCTGGAGAAACTGACGGCGTGTGGACATGACTGTATCCCTAGTTAGCGTGCAAATTGATGCGGTGCAATATCAGACTAGGGGCTCTGCGCCACATCAGGAATACGTCAAATAACGCATACGCATCATCTGACAGACAGCTACACGCTATTGCCCCGCTGGGGCACAGCCATTACCGGGCATGCTTTTTGCTCAATAACAGCAGGAGCAAGAAGCCTATGCAGACAAAAAAACAGTGACACACACCCGGAACAGGACAGTCCTCCATCAGGAAACGTCACGCAGCACCTGTGTGCGCCCAGCCGCGAGCGGTGTAAGCA
>NZ_JBOFOO010000060.1:0-1182 GCF_051659485.1 Craterilacuibacter sp.
ACCCTGTTGCAGACGGTCGCGTACCTGCTGGATACGGGTACGGGCATCGGCTTCGGAGACCGCTTCATTGGTACGGATCAGAATGTGGCGGGCATGGTATTGCTCGACCATCATCGGTGCCGAGCGGTCGCGCTTGTCCTGCAGCTGGAAAATATAGAAGCCGGACGGTGTGCGTATCACCTCGGTGTGACCACCCTTGCTCAGGGCGTCGAGCAAGGCCACCAGATCGGGCGGCAGTGACGAGCTGCTGCGCCAGCCGATGGCGCCACCTTCCAGGGCATTTTTGGCGTCCGAATAGCTGGCGGCCACCTGGGCAAACGGCTTGCCGGACCGGATGTCGGCCAGTGCGCGCGCCGCTTTTTGTGCGGCGGCTTCGGCGGTTTTATTGTCGGCGCGCTCGGGCACGCTCACCAATAGGTTGGCCAATTGGTATTCGCTTTTTTGCGCATGCTGTGCGCTATTCATCACCTGCGCGACTTCCTGATCGGACACGGTGGCCATGGAGGACGCGACGCGTTCCTTCAGCCGTTCCAGCAGGACTTCGCGGCGCAGGTTGTCGCGAAATGCGTTGTAGTTTGTACCTTCTTTCGCCAGCCGCGCCTTGAGGCCGGCTACATCGGTATTGTTTTGCCGTGCCAGACGCGTCAGGGTGTCGTCCAGCTCGCTCTCGCTGACCTTGATGCCGTTATTGGCCGCATATTGCAGCTGCAGCTTTTCGCGTTCGATCTGGTCCAGTACCTGGCGTTGCAGCACGGCAGTCGCCGGCAAGGGCACGTTCTGGCGCTTGAGGTTGGCTTCAACCTGTGCCAGGCGCGTGTTCAGTTCGGACTGGGTGATGGCATCCTTATTGACCACGGCGACGATGCGGTCGAGGGTGACAATGGCGGCCGGTGCCTGCAGGGAAAACAGGCCGGCAATCAGGCCGGCAAGGAGTGTTTTTTTTATCATGGGCATCATTCGTTATTCGTTGATTTTGCTGTAGCCCGGAATGGCCAGGCGCAAGGTGTTGTCCAGCGTCCCCAGACTCGACATGTCTTTCAGCTCCAGCTGGAACATGACCGAAGTCTTGAACTGGTCGATATCGGTGACGAAGCGCTGGCCCACCATGCGGAAGGTCCAGCAGCCGGCGTTGTATTCAAAGCCGGCCAGCGTGTCGAAGGCCTGTTTGGCCGCCAGCGAGTA
>NZ_JBOFOO010000061.1:0-4534 GCF_051659485.1 Craterilacuibacter sp.
GCGACAGCGAATATTTGCCGGCCAGCTGGCGGATGTCCTCGATGGACTCCAGCCGGTCTAGCCGTTCATCCAGCGTTTCTCTGGGCATGGGCTTACTCCAGTGCGGTGATCAGGTCGGCAGCCCGCCCGCCATCTACCGACAAACAGGCACCGGTGATGTAGCTGGCTTCGTCCGACGCGAGGAACAGGATGGCGTTGGCCAGCTCCTCCGGCTTGCCGACGCGGCGCATCGGGATCAGTTTCTCGGTGCCGGCGCGGGTCTTGCCGTCGGACAGCATGCCGGCGGTAGCCGGTGTTTCCACTACGCCCGGAATCACCACATTGGCACGTATCCCCGCTGCCGCCCCTTCGCTGGCGGTGGCGCGGGTAAAGTTGATCACTGCTGCCTTGGCAGCCGAATAGCCGGCCATCCACGCGGTGCCGAACAGGCCGCAGATGGACGCGAGGTTGACGATGGCGCCGCCGCTGCCTTGCCCGGCAAAAATCTGCAGCGCGGTGCGCGTGCCCCAGAACGTGCCGTCTACCGTGGTGGAAAAATTGCTGCGCCAGGCCTCGGTATCGGTGTCGGCGATACTGCCCCACGAGTAGGCCATCGCATTGTTGACCAGAATATCGAGCCGGCCGCCGCGCCGTGCCGCCTCGCGGATCGCGCCGCTAAAAGCCGCTTCGTCGCTGACATCGGCCACCACATAGCCGGCCTTGCCGCCCTGCGCGCGTATCGCTTCCACCACCGCCGCCAGCGGTTCTTCGCGCCGGCCGCAGATAAACACCTCGGCGCCCTCGGCGGCAAAGCGCAGCGCGGTCGCCGCGCCGATGCCGGAGCCGCCGCCGCTGATAAACGCCACCTTGTTTTGCAGTCTGTTGCCCATGATCGCCTCCTTATTTGAAGTAGCTGCCGCCGTTGGCGACGATGTCGCTTCCGGTGACCATCGCCGCGTCATCGGAGGCGACAAAGGCGACAGTGCGGGCAATATCTTCCGGCTCGGCCATGCGCCCCAGCGGAATGGCGGCGATCATGCTGTTGATCCACGCCTCGCCCACGGACTGCATCATCGGGGTGTTGGTCGGGCCCGGCACTACGTTATTGACGCGGATGCCGCGCGGCCCCAGTTCGCGGGCCAGCGCCCGGGTCATGCCGTGCAGCGCGGCCTTGGAGGCCACATAGTGCAGGCCGCCTTCGCCGGACAAGGCCGCCGTCGACGAGATATTGACGATGCTGCCCTTGATGCCGTGCCTGACCATCAGGCGCACCGCTTCGCGCGTGCAGTAGAAGCTGCCGTTGAGGTTGACGTTCATCACGCCCTGCCAGCCTTCGTCTTCCATGTCGATGATCAGGTCGGGGTAGACGGTAACCGCTTCACCCTTGGCCTGCTGCTCGCCGCGCAAGGCAAGGCGGGTCATCAGCTTGTCGAAGCCGTCATTCTTGCTGCTGCCGATGCCGGCATTGTTGACCAGCACATCGAAGCGGCCATAGCGGCTGTCCACCTCGGCAAACAGGGCCGCAACCGCGCTGCTATCGGCGATATTGACGCTGCGCGCGATGCTGTTTTCCAGTCCGGCGACGGCTTCCTCGGCAGCGGCCAGATTGATATCGACTGCGACCACGGCCGCGCCTTCGCTTGCCAGTTGCCGCGCAATCGCGCGCCCCATGCCCTGCCCTGCGCCGGTAACCAGCGCTACCTTGCCTGCAAACCGCATCGCTCTTCTCCTGAAGACGGACACCTTGTCCGGTATGGCGCCATGGTCAGCCGGCACAGGCGGGAGGGCATCGTCCGCCAAGACTAGAGGCAACTGCTGCATGGCAGCAATGCAACGCTGCACCGCCAGCCGGAAAATGACGTTTGAAAGACTGGCCGGCAGGCCTTACGCTGGCCCAAAACATGACTCGTCCGATCAGACGATGAGCGAAGTGCCGCCGCGCCTTAGCGTGATGCCAGCACAACAAGAGGAAGAGACAGATGAACGCACATGTCGGCCAGCTGGCCAACCCCGTCATAGCCGAAATGCTCGATTGCCAACGTCAGGCCTTTATCGCCGAAGGCCATGTATCGGCAGCCGTGCGCCAGGACCGGCTCGCGCGGCTGGAGGCGATGCTGAAAAAGCACGCCGAAGCCCTGGCCAAGGCACAGGACGCCGATTTCGGCGGCCGTCACCCGGGCTTTTCATTGATGAACGATGTGCTGGCACCGCTGGCTTCGGTCAAGCACTGCCACAAGATGGCCGGCAAATGGATGAAAACCCAGCGCCGCGCTGGCTTGATTCCGTTCTCGCTATTCGGCCAGAAAACCGAGCTGCGCTATCAGCCCAAGGGCGTGGTCGGCATCATCGGCACCTGGAACGCGCCGGTGTTCACCCTGATCAGCCCGCTGGCCTATGTGCTGGCCGCCGGTAACCGCGCCATTCTCAAACCGTCGGAAATCGTGCCGGCCACCGCACACGCGCTGGCCGTGGGCATCGCCGAATTTTTCAAGCCCGAAGAAATTACCGTGATCGAAGGCGGCCCGGAAGTGGCCGATGCCATCACCCGCCTGCCGCTTGATCATCTGGTGTTTACCGGCTCGACCGCCATCGGCAAGAAAGTGATGCAGAACGCCAGCGCCAACCTCACGCCGGTGACGCTGGAGCTGGGCGGCAAATCACCGGTGATTATCGGCAAGAGTGCCGATCTTGAACGCGCCGCACGCCATATCGCACTGGGCAAGGGCAATAATTCGGGCCAGATCTGCGTGTCGCCCGACACCCTGTATGTGCATGAAAGCCGGCTCGATAGCCTGGTAGCCGCGCTCAAGGCCGAATTTATCGCCCAGTTTCCAAAAATCAGCCACAACCCCGATGTCACCGCCGTCGTCAACGAGCGCCACTACCAGCGCGTTAAAGCCTATGTCGACGAGGCACGCGAAGCCGGCAGCCGCATAGAAACCGCAGGCGAGTTGCCAAACGACGGCAGCCGCCGCCTGCCGATGGCCATCGTCGTCAATCCGGCGGCCAGCTTGCGTATTTCGCAGGAAGAAATTTTCGGGCCGGCGCTGATCGTGCGCAGCTACCGCGATGTCGAATCGGTGGTGGCCTCGATCAACGCCGGTGCCCACCCGCTGGCGCTGTATTACTTCGGCAAGGATGCCACCGAGGAGCGCTATATTCTCGACCATACGCTGTCGGGCGGCGTCGCCATCAACGAGGTGATGATGCACGCCGCACTGCAGGACGCCCCGTTCGGCGGGGTCGGCGCCTCGGGCATGGGCAGTTACCACGGCCGCGAGGGTTTCCAGCAGTTTTCGCATTTGCGCAGCGTCTATCGTGCCGGCTGGTATGACCCGAGAAAGGCCATGGGCGTATTGCCGCCCTATAACGACAAATTTATGGCCACTATCCGCAAATGGGTAGGCGCATGAATACGGACAAGCCCGTGGTGCTGGTCACCGGCGCCAGCCGCGGTATCGGCAAGGCCACCGCGCTCAAGTTCGCGCGCGAAGGCTGGCATGTCGCCATCACCGCCCGCACCCGGACCGAAGGCCAACAGCACGTCTATCAGGTCCCGACCCGCGACGGCCAGCCCCTGCCCGGCAGTCTGGCGAGCACGCTTGCCGAATTGCAGCGCTGGGACAGCGAGGCGCTGGCCATCACGATGGACCTCTTGGACCAGGTGTCGGTCGATGCGGCGCTGGATAGTGTGCTGGCGCGCTTTGGCCGCATCGATGCGCTGGTCAACAATGCCGTCTACCAGAGCAGCATGCTCAATGCACCTTTTATGGAACTGGATGGCGCAGAGTGGGCGCGCGTGCTGCAGGCCTATGTGGCAGCCCCGCACCAGCTGACACGGCGCGCGCTCAAGGTGATGCTGGAGCAAGGCAGCGGCGCCATCGTCAATATCAGCTCCGGCGCCGGCGAAACCGATCCGCCGCTACCTGCCAGCCAGGGCGGCTGGGGTGTGGCCTATGGCGCCGGCAAGGCGGCGTTTTCGCGCATGGCCGGCGTGATCGCCACCGAGCTTGGCGACGCCGGCATCCGCGCCTACACCGTCAACCCCGGCGTGGTGGCCACCGAAACACTGAAAGCGACCTTAGGCGACGATGGCGAGCTGGCGCGGCGCCTGGGCGCCAATACACCCGAACTGCCCGCCGCCGTCATCCACTGGCTGGCCAGCAGCGCCGACACCCGATCATGGCAAAAATGCACCGTGCAAGTGGCGGAATTTGCCCTGCACGGCGACACGCTACGCATACCGACAAAGGACCCATCATGAACACATCCCCGACCCTGCTGGCACTGGCTGTCAGCGTGGCACTACCGGCAATGGCCGCGCCAAGCCCGCGCCCTCCGGTCAACCCCTATCTGTCGGCCCCGGTCTATGGTGTCACCCACATGGACCCCAGCCAGAGCGACGCCATTCCGTATCCGGTCAAGCGCGGCACTTTCAATGTCAATCTCGCTACCATGCCGCAGGTCGAGGCCGGCGTATTCAACAACTTCAACCTGCAAGCCGCCGTGCCGGGCTTTATGTGGGCGATCAGTACCGATCGCGTCAGCTACGTCG
>NZ_JBOFOO010000062.1:0-21122 GCF_051659485.1 Craterilacuibacter sp.
GACTTGTCGGACAGGCGTGGGCGCGGTGCCTGGGTCCACAGGAATTCCGGGTCTTCGTTGAAGTACTGCGACATCAACGGACGGAAAGCGAGGTATTCCCAGTAGCGGCAGCGGAAGGACATGGCCGCTTCGATGATCTCGTTGCCGATGGTCAGCAGCGTGTCGCGTGGCGGCATGCAGGTCATCATCGAGTCGGTACGGAAGTCCGGGGTATTCACCGGCTGGTTCCAGTTCAGCGGGCTTGGACGGTCAACCTTGATGCCGCGCTCTTCGAGGACACGGGTCAGATTGTCGAGCTGGATATTGGCTTTCTCGACGGTTTCCAGTGGACGGGGACCCCACATGCCGCGCATCGGGCTATCCATCGGCACCTTCTCGGAGGTTGCCGGTTCTTCCGGTGGTACGCAGCTATGGTCGGCACGGCCGACAATGACATGTTTGAGCGGGTCGAAGTCGTTCCAGGAGTTAACAATCTTGGTCATGCTGTATTCCCTTCCACTAGGTTGATTTCACTTGCTTGGGACGTATTTTGCGCATCTGGTGCTTGTTTGGCATTCCAAAAAGTGGGCAGTGATTATCAAAAAACAGTCAACTCGCGCCTGCTGTTATGGGCGTGGTGTGTTGGTTGCTGCGGTCTAGTAAAAACGGGTCGCTAACTATCAAAAAGCAGTCATCTGCTGTGGCTTGGTGTCCTAGCCTCCCATTCCCCATTCCCCATTCCCCATTCCCCATTCCCAACACCCAGGCGCAAAAAAAGCCGGCGCAAGGCCGGCGTGATGGCAGGATGGGGCGGGGCTTATTCGTCCGCTAGCGGCTCGTGTGCAGTTTCATGGCTAAGCAGCATGGCCACCAGCGCCACGACGGCGGCAATGACCAGATACCAGGCCGGTGCCAGCTTGCTGCCGCTGATACTGATCAGCCAGGTGGCGATAAAGGGCGCAGTGCCGCCAAACAGCGCATTGGCCGAATTGAAGCTGAAGGCAAAGCCGCTATAGCGTACATGGGTGGGGAAAATCTCGGACAGGAAGCAGGCCAGCGTGCCGTCGTTCATGGTTAGCAGGGCGCCAAAGGCGATCTGTACCAGCAAGATGGTGGCAAAGCTTTTGCTATCCAGCAGCGAGAACAAGGGGACGGTGAAGATGATAAAGCCGATAGAGGCGGCGATCAGCATGGTCTTGCGGCCGAAGCGGTCGGACAGCATGCCCATCAGGAAGATAAAGAAGATGTAGGTCGCGAGTGAAACGGTGGAGGCCAGAAAGGAGTCGGTGGCATTCATGCCCATTTCGACCGACAGATAGGTCGGCATATAACTGAGTACCAGATAGAAGGCGACAGCATTGAGGCAGGTAACGCCAAAGGCAATGGCGACTTTCAGACGGTATTTACCCATCAGCTCGCGAATCGGTACCTTGCTGTTTTGCTCTTTCTTTTCCAGATTTTTTTCCATCTGGCGAAACTTGGGGGTGTCTTCCAGATGCAGGCGGATATAGCGTCCGATCAGGCCGAAGGGTGCGGCCAGCAGGAAGGGCAGACGCCAGCCCCAACTGTGCAGTTCTTCAATTGTGAGGCAGGCATGCAGTAGCGCGACAAACAGGGCGCCGAACAACAGGCCGGCGGCGGTGCTGGCCGGTACGATGCTGGTGTAGAGGCCGCGCTTGCCATCAGGTGCATATTCGGCCAGAAAAGCGGCGGCACCGGCATATTCGCCCGAGGCGGAAAAGCCCTGCACCAGACGAATGATCAGCAACAGGATGGGCGCGAGCATGCCGACTTGTGCATAAGTCGGCAGAAAGGCGATACAGAAGGTGGCGCCCGACATGATCAGGATGGAGAGCGAGAGCGCGGTTTTGCGTCCGACTTTGTCGCCCAGATGTCCCCAGATGATGCCGCCTATTGGCCGCACGATAAAGGACAGGGCAAAAACGGCAAAGGTGGCGAGAAGGCCGGTGGTCTGGTCGGTTTGCGGGAAGAAGACCAGTGCGATGATGGTGGCGAGATAACCGTAGGCGGCGTAGTCGAACCATTCGACAAAATTACCGATAAAACTGGCGACGGCAGCACGGCGCAAGGCGCCGGCATCGGCCTGTGTGCTGCTGTGGGCGGGGGACTGGCCCGGTGGATGCATTGCAGTGTGTGTGGCACTCATGACTGACCCTCCATTGTCTGAAAACAGTTGACGTTGCCGTCTCACAAAATGGCTCTGCAGCAGAGCGATTTTGTCAGATGGCCAGCGCCCGGCACTGGAAGGAAGCCAGCCCGGTGGGCTGGCTATTTTGATTTCGATGGCTATCTTAGTTGTATTTTATCCGGGTAACTTTGATGTTGGTCAGATGCTACCGGCTTTGAGAGTCACACTGTTTGGCCGTTTGAAAGACTTGCCCAGGATGCTGATCACGACTTCGCTCATGCCGCCGATGATGATCATCGCACCGCCTATCATCTGGGCGCTGGACAGCGGCTCGCCATAGATCATCAGGCCGACGAACAGGGCTGCCACCACGCACTCCCAGTACGATACGCAGGCAAATTCGGCCGCTTTCAGGTGGCGGGTGGCGATGGTGCAGGTACCCAGTGCGCCGAAGCCGCAGACGATGCCGATGCCGATCCACCACATCCAGTCGCTCGAGGTCATTTGCGAGATGGTCGGTTTGGTGAACACGAACAGCAGGGTGATGCCGGCCAGTGCGAACACGAAGTTCCAGAAAGCGCGTACGTCACCCGGCACTTCGGTACGGAAGCGGCCAAAGAACAGGAACAGGCCGTAACCGACGCCGGAGTAGAGCGCCATCATGTCGCCGAAGAAAGTCTTCTCGGAGAACTGCATGCCGAAGCTGAAACCGCTGCTATCGATAGACATCAGGCCGGAGATCATCATCATGCCGATGAACACCGCCAGCAGGGCAAACCAGGTGGCGAGTTTCATGCTCTCCTTGAGGAAGATCACGGCCAGCAGGGTCGAGATGATGGGGCCGATGTAGATGAAGAACACCGCATTGGCGATCGAGGTGTGTTGTGTGGCGGTGATATAGGCCGACAGGCAGTTGCCCATGAAAAAGCCGGACAGAATCATCGTGGGCGAGAGTTTGAATTCCTTCAGTTCAAGCAAGCGCCCTTTGTAGGCGATGATGGCGAAGAACAGGATGCCGCCGCACATCATGCGCGAGAAGGCGATGAAGTCGCCCTGTGCGTCGATATGGCGGGCGAAGAAGCCGACAAAACCCATCAGGGTGGCGGCGATAAAGGCATTGATGAAGCCGACCTGTTTGTTGATGGGGGTCGTCGATGAAGAGGTGGCGGGAGTGGTCATGGCGAGACTCCTGGATAAGTGAACCTTTTGCAAAAAGGCCCGGCCTTGAGGGCCGGGCCTGTGTCAGGTCTGACTCGGACCGGCGTGATTTATACGCGGGTCACATCGCCGTCCTGATTCGGGAAGTAGTCTTCACAGCCGCCTTCGCGATATACGTCGGCGGTGGAGCAGTGCAGGCCGCCGCCGAAGGCGTAGGCATCGCGGAATGGCATCGGGATCACGTTCATGCCCAGCTTGTCCATCTGTTCCATCTGGTTCACTTCGGACGCTTCGACGATCACTGTCTTGTGGTCGAGTACCAGGCAGTTCATCGATAGCCATACCGAGCTGTAGCACAGCGCAGGCGGTTCATCGTGGGCAGGCATGGCCGCGTCGACGATCTGCCAGTCGTTCTGTTCGAAGATCTTGCGCTGGGCTTCAGGCAGCTTGCGGTGCGGGTTGTTGATGATGAGGCCGGGGCGCAGCGGCACGAAGGTCGCATCGATATGGATAGGGTACGGGTCGCCCGGGAAGTTGACGGCATGGATGCGCAGCTGGGGATACTTGCGCTTGAACCATTCCATCGCCTTGCGGTTGGTGGTCAGGCCGTGCTGGATAAACAAGTCCTTGCCCATGCGCATCACGTCGGCGGCGTCAAACAGGATTTCTTCTTCGGTGGTGACAAAATCCTTGTTGGCGGTGCGTACCAGACGGTCTTCGAGGGAGATTTGCTCGTCGTAGTAGTTGTGCTTGTACGACTTGTCGGACAGGCGTGGACGTGGTGCCTGGCTCCACAGGAATTCCGGGTCTTCGTTGAAGTACTGCGACATCAGCGGACGGAAAGCGAGGTATTCCCAGTAGCGGCAGCGGAAGGACATGGCCGCTTCGATGATCTCGTTACCGATGGTGAGCAGCGTGTCGCGTGGCGGCATGCAGGTCATCATCGAGCCGGTGCGGAAGTCCGGTGTGATCACCGGCTGGTTCCACTGCAGCGGGCTTGGACGGTCCACTTTCACGCCGCGCTCTTCGAGGACGCGGGCCAGATTGTCGAGCTGGATATTGGCTTTTTCGACGGTTTCCAGTGGACGAGGGCCCCACATGCCGCGCATCGGGCTGTCGATAGGTACCTTCTCGGAAGTTGCCGGTTCTTCTGGCGGCACGCAGCTGTGGTCGGCGCGACCGACAATCACGTGTTTGAGCGGGTCGAAGTCGTTCCAGGAGTTAACAATCTTGGTCATGGTAGATGCCCTCGTTTTGGAGATTCGGTTTGAATTTCTTGGACGTATTGTTATCTTGTTGGGGGGGGGGCGCATTCCAAAAATCATTCATTTGCTATCAAAAAACGTGCATTCCATATGGGGGTGCCGGCCGGTTTTTACGGCTAATTGCTTGCAATCCTTACTACGCATCGCTTAACTTCTATGTCATTAATTAAAAGGATTGGATATGCATTTATGCGTAATTGCCGGAGATGGCATAGGGCGGGAGGTGGTTGCGGCCGCGGTGGAGGTGCTGCAAGCCTTGGTGCCCGCAGTGCAGTTGCTGGAGGCCGAGGCCGGCTGGGAAACATTCTGCCGTGAAGGCACGGCCTTGCCGGCATCGACGCTGGCGGCGGCACGGATGTGCGGCGCGGTGCTGTTTGGCGCCGTCAGCTCGCCTGCGTACAAGGTCGCAGGCTACCGCTCGCCCATCGTGGCGCTGCGCCGTGAACTGGATTGCTATGCCAATCTGCGCCCGACCCGCTCCTTGCCGCTGGCGGGCGGGCGGCCGGATCTGGACTTGCTGATCGTGCGCGAAAACACCGAAGACCTGTATATCGGCGAGGAAGAGAGCGATGGCGAAACGGCGACCGCCATCAAGCGCATCACCCGCCGCGCCTCGACCCGGGTGGCCGAGGTCGCCTGTGCGCTGGCTGCGGGCAGGGCACGTCAGCGCCTGACAATTATCCACAAGGCCAATATTCTGCCGCTGACCGATGGTCTGTTCCGCGATGCCGCGCGGGCGGTGGCGGCAAATTATCCACAGTTGGCCGTTGATGAAGTGCTGGTGGATACCGCGGCATTGCGTCTGGTGCAGGCGCCGGAACAGTTCGATGTGCTGCTGGCACCCAATCTGTACGGCGATATTCTGTCGGATCTGGCTGCCGGTTTAAGCGGCGGCCTGGGGCTGGCTCCATCATTAAGCGTGGGGCAGGGGGTCGCGATTGCCGAGCCGGTACATGGCTCGGCGCCCGATATTGCCGGGCGCGGCATCGCCAATCCGGTGGCCGCCTTGCTTAGCGTTGCCATGCTGTTGCGCCACCATTGGCGGCTCGAGGCTGAAGCCCGCCGGCTGGAGCAGGCGATAAGCCGGGTGCTGGCCTCAGGTGTGGCGACACCGGATCTGGGCGGCACGGCCGCTACCGGGGATTTTAGCCGGGCATTGCTTGGCATCGTGCGCGGGTGAGGGTTTACTCCGCCGGCCGCTCGGCTGCCATGATCTCTTCTATCAGTTTGCTGCGTGCGGCGATGTGATGATCAAAGCGCCAGTCCTGCAGCAACTGGATGGCGATATCGAAATACTTCATATCGATGTCGTACAGGCTGCGGACATCGAAAGCGGCACCGGTTTCCAGCGCGGCGGCAAGTTGTATCAGTACCGCGACCTGTTCCGGTGCCTTGTTGTCCTCTACCAGTTTCCTGATGAGCTTGGCTGCATTCATGTCGGGGCTGTCCTTGGCGTGGCGTTTTTTTCTCCAGCCATGATAGGACGCGTGCGCTGTGGGGCAAGGCGCGATCTGTGCGGGCAAGCATGCTTCGCTTAAGTCTGCGTTAATTTATGTAGGGTACGCTGCGGCAACAATATATTTAGCTATCGAATATGCGACCTCCTGCCCTGCGCCCTTTGCGTCCCGAAATCCTGACGCTGATTTTGTCCCTGCTATTCGTGCTGCTGCTCAACCAGTCCTTGTGGCAACGCATGCTGGTGATTGTGCCGCCGTTAGACGGGCACAGCATCTGGATGCTGACACTGACGGCATTGCTGGTCACCGCTTTTTTTAATCTGCTGCTATTGCTGCTGGCCTGGCCGTGGGTATTCAAGCCGCTGCTGATTGTGCTGCTGCTGACCAGTGCTGGCGCGAGCTATTTCATGCAGCAGTATGGCGTGCTGATCGATGTGAACATGGTGCAGAACGTGTTCCAGACCGATCCGGCCGAGGTGCGCGACCTGATTACGCTACGCATGGTGCTGATGGTACTGGTGCTGGGCGTTCTGCCATCCATCCTGCTGTGGAAAATACCGGTCAAGTACCGGCCGGCAGGGCGCGAGGTGCTGGCGCGCCTGTTGGCACTGGTGGTGACGGCGGCGGTGCTGGCGGGTGTGGCGCTGGCCGGCTATCAGGATTTTGCCTCGCTGTTTCGCAATCACCGCGACCTGCGTTATCTGCTGACCCCGAACAACTATATCCAGGCTACCAGCACCTATTTGCGCCACAACAGTACGCCGGATGTGATCCAGCCCTATGCCAGCGATGCGCGGCGTTTGTCGTTTTCCACCTTGCCGCACAAAAAGCGGGTGCTGGTGCTGGTGGTGGGTGAAACGGCGCGTGCCGACCGCTTTTCGCTGAATGGTTATGCGCGCAATACCAACCCGGAGTTAAGCCAAATCCCCGGCTTGATCAACTTCAGCGATGTCAGCGCCTGCGGCACCGAAACGGCGGTGTCGCTGCCGTGCATGCTCTCCGGCATGACGCGTGAAAATTACGATGCCGGCACGGCCAAGAAGCGGGAGAACCTGCTCGATATCGTTCAGCGCAGCGGCTATGGGGTGCTGTGGCGCAATAATAATTCCGGTTGCAAGGGTACATGCCTGCGTATGCCGATCGAGGATATGGCGCATCTGGATACGCCGGGGCTGTGTAATAAGGAAGAGTGCGGTGACGAGATTCTGCTGCAGGGCTTGCCGGAAAAACTGGCGGCGGCCAAAGGCGATATGTTGATCGTACTGCATCAGAAAGGCAGTCACGGGCCGGCCTATTACAAGCGTTACCCCAAACAGTTCGAGGTGTTCAAACCGGTATGCCGCAGCAGCGAGTTGCAGAAGTGCTCGGCACAGGAGATAGGCAATGCTTTTGACAATACCATTCTGTATACCGACCACTTCCTGGCGCGCACCATCGCGCTATTGCAGCAGCAAAAGGATGTAGACAGCGCCATGATTTACATCTCCGACCACGGCGAATCCTTGGGCGAGAATAATATCTATCTGCACGGCACGCCTTACTTTATGGCACCGGAGGCGCAGTACAAGGTGCCGATGCTGATGTGGTTCTCCGATGGCTACCAGAAGCGCAATGCCGTGAATACCCAGTGCCTGTCCACCAAAAAGTCCCGGTCTTATAGTCAGGACAATTTGTTCCATTCGGTGCTGGGCCTGCTGGATATTTCGACCTCGGTTTACCGCCAGCAACTGGATCTGTTTGCCGCGTGCCGCAGACCCGCGCCGGTAAAAATGCTATCGACTTAAGGTTGGGTTAAGGCGGCTACGGTGTAATACACCCACGCCACCTGCTCATGTGGCTGCAACTTAAAGGTGAACATGATGAAAAAAATTCTGCTCGTTGCCATGATGGCCGGTTTTGCCTCGACGGCTGCTTTTGCCGGTGCCAAGTGCGAAGCCCACCCTAAAGACCAGTGGATCAAGGAAGCCGACTTCAAGAAAAAGCTTGAGGCAGATGGTTACACCATCAAGAAGTTCAAGGTCGACGGCAACTGCTACGAGATGTACGGCAAGACCCGCGACGGCAAGAAGGCCGAGATCTACTTTGACACCGTGTCCGGCAAGCCGGTGAAGTCCGAGATCGAGCATTAAGCCCTGCCGCAGTGCATGGATTGAAGGGGCGCGCGGCGCCCTTTTTATTTTTTGATGGAGGCGGGCATGGCGACGATGACTTCGGATAACAGCGGCTATCGGGTGTGGGACCCTTTCGTGCGCCTGTTCCACTGGACGCTGGTGGCCTGTATCGTACTGAATCTGTTTGTGCTGGAAGAGGGTGATGCGCCGCATCGCTGGAGCGGTTATGTCGCAGCCTCGCTGATTGTGCTGCGTATGGTGTGGGGCTTTGTCGGCAGCCGGCATGCGCGTTTTGCCGATTTCTGGCCGACGCGGCAGCGGTTGCAGGATCACTGGCAGCGGGTAAAAACGGGTGAGCCCGATCCGCATCCCGGCCATAATCCGGCCGGCGCACTGATGATGCTGGCGCTGATGGCTTGGGTGCTGGCTTTGGGCTTGAGCGGTTATATGATGGGCACCGATGCCTTCTGGGGCGAAGAATGGCTGGAAAATCTGCATGAATTTCTAGCCGATGGCCTGATGGCGCTGGCCGGCATGCATGTGCTGGCCGCTATCGTGATGAGCCATGTGGAGGGCGTCAACTTGCCGCGGGCGATGATCACCGGGGTCAAGCATTTTCGGCGCCGATAAAGGGGAGGGACGATGCGGATATTGCTGGTAGAAGATGATGGACTGATTGGTGACGGACTCAAGACCGGCCTGACGGTATTGGGCTTTACCACCGACTGGTTTCGCGATGGGCGTGAGGCGCTGGCGGCCTTGTCGGCGGCACCTTACGACGCGGTGGTGCTGGATCTGGGCCTGCCCGGCATGGACGGCATGGATATTCTGGCGGCGTGGCGCAAGGCCGGGCGGCAGGAGCCGGTGCTGGTGCTGACTGCCCGCGATGCGCTGCATGATCGCGTCGGTGGCCTGGATGCCGGTGCCGATGACTATCTGGCCAAACCGTTTGCGCTGGCCGAGGTGGCGGCACGCTTGCGCGCCTTGATCCGCCGCCATCATGGGCAGAGTTCGCCCACTTTTACCCAGGGCGACATCATGCTCGACCCGGTCGCACGCAAGGTGATGCACGCCGGTGCCGAGATCGAGCTGACGGCGCGCGAATTTGCCCTGCTCGAATTGCTGATGGCCAATGTGGGGCGGGTGTTGCCCAAGGAACGCATCGAGGAAAAGCTGTATGGCTGGGATCGGGATGTCGAAAGCAATGCGCTGGAAGTCCACGTTCACCACCTGCGTAAAAAGCTGGGCGCCACGGTGATACGTACGGTGCGCGGTGTCGGTTACACACTGGGGGCCACAGACAAATGAAGAGTCTGCGCCTGCAGGTGATGCTGACTGTGGCCATCGCCGTGCTGCTGATCTGGGGGGCTAGCTCGGCAGTAGCCTGGGTGCAGGTGCGCCATGAAATTGACGAGCTGTTCGATACCCAGCAGCTCCAGTTTGCCCGCCAACTGTTGGCGGCCGATCTGCATGATTTTGACGATGACAGCGCACGCCTGCCG
Source organism: Craterilacuibacter sp. (assembly GCF_051659485.1). NCBI lineage: Bacteria > Pseudomonadati > Pseudomonadota > Betaproteobacteria > Neisseriales > Neisseriaceae > Craterilacuibacter > Craterilacuibacter sp. The sequence goes on from NZ_JBOFOO010000062.1 coordinate 9,622, forward strand.
CGCGGCAAGGCCTTGCTGCCCAAGCCGTTGCCCAGCGCCCAGCGTGGCAATCTGGAGGACGATGCGCTGGCGTTTATCGTCTGGGATGATCAGGGCCGGGTGGTGTTTTCCGATGGCGAGAACAAGGACTTTGCCCTGCCTTCAGGTCAACACGGTTTTTACGATATGAAGCTCGATGGCGAGGACTGGCGGGTGCTGTATCTGCCGATGCCGGACGGGCACCGGGTGGTGGCGGTGGGGCAGGAGCTGGACTTTCGCAACGAGGTGGCCCGCGAGGTGCTGACGGCCCAGCTATTGCCGTGGCTGCTGGCCTTGCCGCTATTGTTGCTGGCCTTGTGGGTCACGCTGACCCGGCGTCTGGCGCCATTTAGGCGCGTGACCGAGCAGTTGCAGTCGCGCCGTCTGGACGATAGTGCACCGCTGGTTGCCGATGTGCCCAGTGAGGCCGCACCCATGCTGGCGGCGCTGAACCAGCTGGTCGGGCGCATGGCCGACACCCTGTTGCGCGAACGCCGCTTTACGGCCGATGCCGCACACGAACTGAGAACACCGCTGGCGGCACTGAAAATACAGGCCGAAGTCGCGCAACTGGGCTTGCCCCCCGCCGATCAGGCGCGGGCGCTGTCGCAACTGGAAGTGGGTGTCGATAGAGCCACGCGTCTGGTCAACCAGTTGCTGGCGCTGACCCGGCTCGATCCGATGGCCGGCCCGCAAAACGCCCAGGCGGTGGACTGGGCGCGGGTGTTGCGGCAAGTCGCCGCGGATGTGGCGGCAGATGCCGCGAACCAAGGAATTACCCTGCAGCTGGATGGCGATATGGCGCGCGCCCTGCCGCTACAAGGGGATGAAACCCTGCTGACGCTGATGCTGCGCAATCTGGCCGACAATGCCATCCGTTACGCGCAGGCGGGTGGCGAAGTGGTACTACAGGCCAGTCCCGACGCTATCACGGTGCTGGACAGTGGCCCGGGCATAGACCCGGCGCTGATGCCGCGCATACGCGAGCGTTTCTTCCGTCCGCCGGGGCAGGCGCAGGCAGGCAGCGGGCTGGGCCTGTCCATCGTCGAACGGGTCGCCGCGCTGCACGGGCTGCATCTGGAACTGGAAAACCGCCCCGAGGGCGGTTTGCTGGCGCGGCTGCGCCGGGGCTAAGGCTTACGCCCCGCATGGCGGCGGATCAGCGCGATCTTGCCGGCCAAAGCCTTGTCGACGATGGCCGGGCAGAGCAGGTTGAGGCGGGCAAACAATTTTTCCGGCCAGCCGATATAGTGCCGCCCGCTGCGGCCGCTGGCCAGTGCCGCCATCATGGCGCGGGCGACCACTTCGGGGCTGTCGCTGGCATTGCCCATCTCGAGGTTGAGCGTATTGACGCTATCGCTATTGAGCGCGGTGCGGGTCGCGCGTGGCGCGATGTAATGCACGCGTAGCGGCTGACCCGTCATCTCGCGCCGCAGCGCTTCATTAAAACCGTACAGGCCGAATTTGCTTGCCGAATAGGCGGCTTGCCCCGGAAAACCCAGACTGCCGAAGGTCGAGCCGATATTGACAATGTCGGCGTCGCCGCTGGCCTGCAACAAGGGCAATAGCGCCCGCGTGACCAGCATGGGGGCGCTCAGGTTGGTCATCACCAGTTGCTCTATCTCGGCTTCCGTCATCTGCTCGAATAGCGCGAAATGTCCGCTGCCGGCAACATTCACCAGACCCGAAATGCCTGCGCTATCGCGACAAGCCTCCAGGAGTGCGGCCCGGCCTGTTGCCTTCGTCAAATCGGCGGCCACCCACAGTGCGTTGGCACTGTCCGGCAAGGTGCCCGCCAGGGCTGCCAGACGCACGGCATCGCGTCCGGTGAGTATCAATTGGTGGCCGGCAGCGGCCAGTGCCTGGGCGATGGCGCCACCGATACCGCCGGAGGCACCGGTGACGACAAAGGTACGGGCGTTTTTCATGCGAACTCCGGTAGCAGTGCCGTCGCCGCTGTCGCATCGACCGCGCGCAGGGTGTCGCCGAACAGGCGGTAGAACATATTGGCACTGTGCAGGATGCAGGCCTGATCTTGCGGGTCGGTGATCCGGTTCATCAGCTTCTCGAAAAACACGATATGGTCTTGATCGAGTGCGCCATGCGAGCGCAGATAGCTGAATGCCGAGTCGGGCAGGCCGGTCGATGCCTGTATCGCGTCGGCAGCCTGGCTTGCGATATTGACGCTAGTGCCTTCCAGTACCAGTACCATGCCGAAAAAACCGACCGGATTGACGCGGCAGACCATATCCCAGGCGTAGGCCACCATCAGCTCGGTCTGGGGATTGGGCAGGCTATGGCGGGCTTTTTCCTTGTCGTAGCCGCAGGCTGCAATATCGTTCAGCACCCATTCCTGATGCCCGGTTTCTTCTTCTATATATTCGGCCACCGCTTCGCGCAGCCATTCCTTGCTGTCCGGCAGGCGCGCACCGGCCTGCATCAGTAAGGGCACGGTGTGCTTGACGTGATGGAAGGCCTGGGTCAGATAGGCCGCGTAGCCTGCCACATCCATCTTGCCGCTCATGGCCTGGTGGATCAGTTCACTGGCCAGCAGATAGTCACGGCCGCTGGCCGTTGCGGACACGAGTTGTGGATAGAAAGTCATGCTTGGACTCCGGTGCGAGAGGCGGTAAGGGATGCAAGGGTCGTGGCGTAGTGTTCGGCAATCCGCGCGCGTCGTGGCCGGCCATTGTCCGTCATCAGCGGGCTGCCGGGCAATAAGGGCGTATCCAGACGGATAAAGTGCGCCACGCGCGCATAGTCGGGCAGGCCGCGGTTGGCCTGATCCAGCGCCTGCTGCACGCGCTCTTCGTCGGCATCCGGGGCAAACAGCAGTGCGACGCAGGCCGGCAATGCCTCGCCCAGCAGCACGCACTGGCGGATCACGCCTTGTGCCAGCAGTTCGCTTTCGACCCACTCCGGCGACAGATTGCGGCCGAAGGCGGTGATCAGCACATGTTTCTTGCGGCCGGCGACGTGGATAAAACCGTCGCTATCCTGCCTGACCAGATCACCGCTGGCGATGCGCGTCGAGAAGCCGGCTATCTCGCCCAGATAGCCGCTGGCGGCAGGCAGCGTCACCCACAGTTCGCCATCCACGACCTCGCAGGCGACATGCGGCAAGGGCTGGCCGACGCTGCCGGGCCGGTCGCGGCCGGGCACATTCAGGCAGACCACCGAGCCGCATTCGGACAAGCCGTAGCCCTCGTACACCGGCAAGCCGCAGGCGCGGGCATGTTCGACCAGTGCCGGTGCCACGCGAGCCCCTCCGACGGCAATAAAAGCCAGACTGTCCGGCGCTTGCCAGCCTTGGGCGTGCGCATGGATCAGTTCGGTCAATAACTGCGGTACCAGAATCAGGCTGGCTGGGCGCAGCGCCGTCAGTGTCATCGCCAGTTGGCGTACATTCAGGCCGCTGCTGCCGGAGATGCCCACCGAGCTTAAGGGCGGCACATGGCAGTGCGCGCCGGCAAGCAGGGCACGGTACACGCCGGCTACATTTTCCAGCAGGGTAGACAGCGGCAAGACCGCCAGATGCGAGGCCAGACGCGCGCCGCCGGTGGCATCCGACAGGCTGCGCGCGGTCGCCAGCAGCAGGGTCTGATCCAGACAGACGCCTTTGGGGGTGCCGGTGGTGCCCGAAGTAAAGGTGATCTTGGCGCAGGCTGCGGGCATGGCCGGGCGCCGCTGTGGCGTGAGCCGTGCCAGCGTCAGTGCCGTGCAGCCGGGCAAGGGCGTGTCTGTTGCGCGGCAGGGGCGCAGCAGGGTGTCGACACCGGCGTTATCCAGCACATGCGCACATTGGCCGGCGGAAAAAAACAAGGGTAGCGGCACCAGTGTGACGCCGGCTTTAAGTGCCGCCAGATCGGCGATCACCCAGTCGCAGCCGTTATCGGCCTGCAAGGCGGCGACCTGGCTGCCAGCCAGTGCGGCGGCCGCAGCGTCTATGGCCGCCAGTAGCCCGGCACCCGTGAGTTTGCGTTCGCCATCGTCCAGCAGAATGCGTGCGGCGTGTTGTTGCATGGCCGCCGCCAGTGCCAGCCATAAAGCGTTTTTCATCTGCCATCCTCCTGCAAGCGCCGGGCAAAAGCTCCAGCCCTCGCCAGATGGCCAGCCCAGTCGGCGTGGCCTGCGCGATGGGCCGACAGTTGTTCAAACGAGGGGGCGATCAGTCCCAGCGTCACCCACGGCTGTTCGGCGTAATAGCTGCCCCAAAGTTTTTGCTGCTCGGGCGGCAAGCATGCCGGATCGGCACGCAGCAGCGGGCGGGTCATCAGCCCCATATGTGCAAGCATGCGGGTCAGGCGCGGCGGCGCGGTAAACACCACCCATGGCCGGCCTGCCGCGTGCAGGCTTAGCACCAGCATGCGTATCAGCGTAGCAGCATGCCGGCCATGTGCCGCCAGATTGCCGATTTCGACGAGTTGCGAGCGGGCCACCGGGCGGCATAGTTCGAGGGCCAGCCGCTGTTCTATCGGCTGCGCCAGATAGTGTTCCAGATAAAGCGCCGAGCGGTCGGCCAGCGCCACGCCCAGCACAGCCTGCGTCTCGCCGGCGAGCTCCTCGCTTAATAGCCAGGGCAGGAAGTGATCCGGTTGCGCCTGATAGTGCTGCCGGAAGGTGTGGCTGATAAAACGAGTGAGTGCCGGATAGTGCGCCTCGCCGCGCTGGACCAGATGGCTGCGGCTGTGGCTGGCAATTTGTGGCAGGCCGGACATGAAGACTCCCCTTTAGGCTCATGTTTCAGCGCTAGCTTAGACAACCAGCCTTAATGGCAGCTTAAGGCTTTGGCATGTTTTGCTGGTTTTAGGAGGGGAGCGGGCATGGCGCACCATTTTTTTGTAGCCGGGGGCATAGGCAATCCACCCCACACGCAGCTAAAAAATAGCTGACCATGCCTGCTATGGCCGCTTGCCCACGAGCGATAGCAGGCTGCTTGTTAAGGGTGGTTTACTGCCAGCTGCCTTGCAGCTTCAGCCACAGGGTGCGGCCGGGTTCGTTGATGCGGTCGACAATCGGGTTGAGCCCGTTAGGCTCGCCCTTGCTCAGATGCTCGGCGTAGGCCTTGTCGAACAGGTTGTCGATGCCGGCCGACAGCAGGATGGTCTTGCTGACTTTCCAGCCGGCCTTGAATCCGACTGTGCCGAAGCCGGCGCTTTCGCCCAGATCGGTGCCGACGATATTGCCCTGGCCGGGTGCCACGCGGCCCTGATGGGCGACACCGCGCAGATTGGCGGCCAGTGCCAGCCTGTCGTTTTCCCAGCCCAGTGTCAGCAGGCCTTCCAGCGGCGGCGTCTGCGCCAGTGCCGTGCCGTCGGTGGTATTTTCACCCCAGGCATAGGCCAGCATCGCGCCCAGATGCCAGTTTTGTGCGAAGCGCCAGTTGGCCTCGGCTTCGAAACCGGCGCGGTTGGCGTCGATATTGCGGGCAGTCCCGCTACTGCCGCCAACCGCGCCGCCCGCTTGTTGCGACTCAATCAGGATGAAGTCGTCGATGCGCGACAGATAGCCCGAGAACGAGGCTTGTAGTGCACCGTTTTTATACAGCGTGCCGAAGTCGAGTTCGGTATTGTTTTCCTTCTGCAGTGGCGCGTTGCCAGCGGTTTTCTTGGCGCGCTCCCAGTAGTCCGGCGCACGCTGGGCGAGACCCAGCCCGACAAACGGCGTCCAGTTGCCGTAGCGGCTTTCCAGCCGGGCAAAGCCAGAGTTCAGCTCATAGCGCTGCCCGGTGTTCTGCAAAGCCTGATTGCTAAAGCCGGCGTCGTAGCGTGCGTCGACGCGATCGTGGCGCAGGCCGGCGATAAGCTGGCGGCCTGCGTGCAGCGGCAGGCGGCCTTCGGCAAAGACGCCGAAGCTGTCGAAGCTCTGGTCGGGGGTGCGGGGCTTGCCTTGGTAATCCACGCCGCTGCGGAAGCGGTGCTCGTCCTGCTGCCAGTTGGAGCCGACGGTGAGCTCTGCGCTGCCCAGTTTGAGATCGGCCTCGAGCTTGGCACCATCGGTTTCGCGGTCGGGGTTGCTAAGCGCGCGCTTGGCCGTGGGGGTGCCGCTACGCAGGCTGAAGTTGTCCATCACATGATCGACATAGCTGTGGCTGGCTTCGGCGCGCAGAGCGGCCAGCCACGGCGCGAGATTGCGGTGCTCGGCCTTGAAGCCCCAGGCATCGCGGTCGAAGACGGTGCCGTCCATGCCGCGGTCGGCATAGGCCGCCTCGCCACGGCTGCGGTCGGCTGACAGCTCGATGGTGGTGTCGGCATCTGGTGTCAGCCCCGCAATCACCGTCGCGCTATTACGCTCGAAGGCCGAGTGCACCTTGTCGCCATTGCCGTCCTTGTAGTCTCCGCCATGTGTCTGGGTGCCGATGGCGCGTATATAGCCCAAGGTGCTGCCGAAGGTGGCATCCAGCCATTGATCATTGCGGTCAAAGCTGCCGCCGGTGGCCGCCGCGCTGAGGCGCACGCCGGCTTCGGCGAACGGTTCGGTACTGCGCTCGAAATTGACCGCGCCGCTAATCAGCCCCATGCCGTATTTAACCGACTGCGGCCCCTTGATGACATCAACCTTGTCGTAGGCGCTCGGCGCGATATAGGCAGTAGGCGGGTCCATACGTCCACCGCAGCCACCATAGAGAAAGCCGCCATCGGCCAGCACCGCCAGCCGCGAGCCGCCTAAGCCCCGCAGCAGCGGGTCGGATGAAGCGCCACCCTTGCGGATGCTGTTCATGCCGGGCACGGTTTTCAGAAAGTCGGCGGCATCGGCTGCCGCCACTGGCCGGCGTGGTGCTTGCGGGTCGGCCGTGACCAAGAGCGGGCTGATGGTGCGTGCGCCGGTGACGACGATTTCGTCCAGCACATTGCCGGGTACGGGCTCGGCCCAAGCCATATGGACGGCAAGGGCAAGGGGAAGCAGGACAAGGGATTTGCAGGTTTTCATCATCGCCGGAAGCTGAGTCATGGATGTGGCGATGCTAATGCCGATGTCTTTAACAGGGAATGCGACATGATGCCGCAGGCGGCCGAAGAAAACTGCGCCATCATCCGTCAGGTGGCGGCTTTTGCCGCCGATGTCAGCCAGACGGCACAGCGCATGCGCGCCACCATGGCACAGTTCAGGGTCTAGTCAAGCAATAGTCTGATGTCGTGTGCCAGCGTGTCCAGCGGTGTGCCATAGGGCTCGTATACCCTGAGCTTGCCGCTTTTATCCAGCAGATAGGAGCCGGCGCTATGATCTATCAGGTAACCGCCACCTGCCGTCGGCAAGACCTGCGACACCACCTTGAAATGCCCGGCAGCGGTTTTTAGCTCGGCCTCGCTGCCGGACAGGCCGATAAAGCGCGCGTCGAAGTGCGGCACATAGCCTGCCAGTACCGCCGGCGTGTCGCGCTTGGCATCTACCGAGACAAACAGCACCTGCACCTGCTCACTGTCCTTGCCCAATTGCTTCATCGCACCGGCGTACTCGAGCAAGGTGGTCGGGCAGATGTCCGGACAATGGGTGTAGCCGAAAAAGAGGGCCACCACCTTGCCTTTGTAACCGGAAAGCGACACCGGCTTGCCGTCATGTGTGGTGAGGCTAAAGTCAGCGCCAAAATTTTCGGCGCTGATATCGCTGCCCTTGAATGGCAGCGGTGCAGGGGCAGGGGCGCAGGCGGTGAGGCCCAGTGCCAGAATAAGCGGGATCAGTGCGGCAGGTTTCATGGCTAAATGGTAAGCCCGGATGCGGCGCCGGTCTTGCGACAAATTGCCGCAGCCATCGCCGTATCACCCGGCCGATGGTAAAGTCGCGCCCATGCCCGTGACGTTTTCCTCTTTGTTTCCTGGCGACGCCGGTGCCCGCATTATCCGGTTGCGCTGGCTGATGCTATTGGCCGCCAGCGTGCTGCTGTGTGCGCTGCGCTGGCGGGGTATCGTCTTGCCGTGGGCCTTGTGCGCGCAGGCGCTGGCGACGCTGGCCGTGATCAATCTGGCTTTGCAGTTTAATGGTCTGGCGCGCTGGCGCGGGATCAATCCGCTGGCGCTGGGGCTGTTTGCCGATGTGCTGGCCCTGACCGAAATTCTGGCTTTTAGTGGTGGAGCGGCGAATCCGCTGGCTTCGCTTTATCTGCCCCCCATCCTGTTTGCCGCCTTGCTGTTGCCGGTGCACTTTGCCTGGACACTGGGCGGCCTCTCTTTGCTGGCCTATGGCAGCCTTTTTTTCTGGCATTTACCGTGGCCGCTTGCCGGCGATGATGCCGCCTATGCCTTTACCCTGCATCTGGTCGGTATGTGGCTGACCTTCGCCCTGTCCATGGTCTTGATCATCGGCTTCGTGTCGCGCTTGGCGGGCGAACTGGTGCTGCGCGAAGCGGCGCTCTCGGCGGCGCGCGAGGCACAGCTACGCAATGAACAGCTGGTGGCTCTGGGGGTACAGGCCGCCAGCGCGGCGCATACCTTGTCGACGCCGCTGGGCACCTTGAGCCTGCTGGCTGATGAACTGGCCGACAGCTATGCCGACGACCCCGAGCTGGGGGAAGACTTGCGGCTGATGCAGCAGCAACTGGCGGTCTGTCGTGCCGGCTTGTCCAGGCTGCGGGAGGATGCCGAAGTTTCGGGCGAGCATCTGCCGCTATTCGATGCGCTGGCCGCGCGCATCGCCGGCTGGCGCACACTGCGCCCCGATGTGGCATTGCACTGGCAGGGCCCGCAAAGCGGCGGGCCCTTGTTTGCCGCAGATCATGGTTTCTGGGCTGCGTTATTCAATCTGTTGAATAACGCAGCCGATGCCGGTGGCGGCAAGGTCGAGCTGGCTGCTGCGCTGGAGGGCGACAGCTTGCAGCTGGCCATTACCAATCGTGAAGGCTGCCTGTCCGCAGCGCAGCTGGCGCGTGCCGGCCTCGCGATGCTGCCCTCGGACAAACCGGCGGGCATGGGAATAGGCGTGTTGCTGTCGCATGTAACCTTGTCGCGTCTGGGCGGCAGCCTGACGCTGTCGAATGATCAGGCCGGCGGAGTACGCGCCTCGCTGTGCCTGCCTTTATCGGGGAGGGCGCCATGACGGATTTTTTGCTGGTGGATGACGATGCGGCATTTAGCGCCATGCTGGGCCGGGTCTTGCTGCGGCGCGGCTATACGGTGGCCAGCGCCGCCACCGCCGCCGATGCCTTGCAGCAAGCGGTGCAATCGCCGCCTGCGCGTGTGCTGCTGGATCTGAATCTGGACGGGGATTCCGGCCTCAGGCTCTTGCCTGCGCTGCGCGCGGCAGCGCCACAGGCTGAAATTGTGGTACTGACCGGTTATGCCAGCATTGCCACGGCCGTCGAGGCGATCAAGCTGGGGGCGGTTCAGTATCTGGCCAAACCGGCCAGTGCCGATGCCATTATGACCGCATTCACCCAGCGGGAGGCTAACCCGGCGCTGGCGCTGGCAGAAGAGCCGATGTCGCTCAAGCGGATGAGCTGGGAGCACTTGCAACGGGTGCTGTCCGAGCATGGCGGTAATGTTTCCGCGACCGCAAGGTCGCTCAAAATGCATAGGCGCACCCTGCAGCGCATGCTGGCCAAACGGCCGGTAGCCGGTTGATGGCGCACCGTGCATCGCACACGATCAGCAAAACTTTAGCGACTGCATCAGAAAAAGTGATTGGAGTATTCATTCCATTTGCGCCTAATCTCATTGTCATTGCTGCAAGCAGACTAATGAGGGGAAAACAAGATGATGTTGCGTGGACAGATGATGGAAATGCCTTTGCTGATTTCGGACTTGCTGGTGCATGCCGAATCCTGGCATGGCGACAGCGAGATCGTGTCACGCACTGTTGAAGGCCCCATTCATCGCTACACCTACCGCGACCTGGGCAAGCGCTCGCGTCAGCTGGCCAATGCACTGAAGTCCTTGCAGATCAGCATGGGCGAGTGCGTGGGTACGCTGGCCTGGAACGGCTATCGCCACCTCGAGCTTTACTATGCCGTGTCCGGTTCCGGTGCCATCTGCCACACTGTCAATCCGCGCCTGTTTCCCGAACAGATCAGCTACATCATCAATCACGCCGAAGACAAGGCGCTGTTCTTCGACTTGTCTTTCCTGCCGGTGGTTGAACAGATTGCCGCCGAACTGGGCACGGTACGCCACTTCGTATTGATGACAGACCGCGCCAATATGCCCAAGGACAGCAGCATCCCGAATCTGGTGTGCTACGAGGACCTGGTCAATAGCCACAGCGATCAGCTGGAATGGCCCGAATTCGATGAAAAAACCGCGTCCAGCCTGTGCTACACCTCGGGCACGACCGGTCACCCCAAGGGCGTGCTGTATTCGCACCGCTCTACCGTACTGCACGCATTTGCCAGCTCCTTGCCGGACAGCCTCGACATCTCGGCGCAAAGCGCGGTGATGCCGGTGGTGCCGATGTTCCATGTCAGCGGCTGGGGCCTGCCTTATAGCTGCGTGATGAACGGCGCCAAGCTGGTGCTGCCTGGCCCCAAGATGGATGGCGTTAATCTGTACGAGCTGATCGAAGAAGAAGGCGTGACCATGGCGGCCGGCGTGCCGACCATCTGGATGATGCTGCTGCAGCATTGCCAGCGCAATCACCTGAAGATCCACAGCCTGAAGCGTGTGATTATCGGCGGCTCGGCCGCACCGGAATCCATGGTTGACCAACTGGCCGAGCACGGTGCCGAAGTGCGCCAGCTATGGGGCATGACCGAGCTGTCGCCATGCGGCACCACCAGTACCCCCAAGTTCAAGCACAAGGGCTGCGACACCGCGACCCTGCGCCATCTGCAGGGCAAGCAGGGTCGCCCGCTCTACGGCGTCAAGATCCGCATCGTGGATGACGAGAACCAGCCACTGCCGCATGACGGCAAGGCCTTCGGTAATCTGCAGGTGCGTGGTTCGTGGGTGCTGTCGCAATACTTCCGCCGCGAGATGGATGACAACCACACGGCTGACGGCTGGTTCAATACCGGTGATGTGGTGAATATCGATAGCGACGGTTATATGAAGATCACTGACCGCACCAAGGACGTGATCAAGTCCGGTGGCGAGTGGATCAGCTCCATTGATCTGGAGAACATTCTGGTCGGTCACCCGGCAGTGCAGGAAGCGGCGGCCATCGGTATCGTGCATCCGAAATGGGATGAGCGCCCGCTGATGGTGGTGGTCTTGAAAGAAGGCATGAGCGCGACGCGCGACGAGCTGATCGGTTTTTACGAAGGCAAGATCGCCAAATGGTGGACGCCGGACGATGTGGCTTTTGTCGACGAGTTGCCGCATACCGCGACCGGTAAATTACAGAAAATGAAGCTGCGCGAACAATTCAGTTCTTATACTTGGTAATCCCTGTGTAAAAGCGAATATTCTTTCGTAATAACTTGAGTGGTTAGAGTAATTGCATTAGAGTAGGCCCCACACGGAAGCCTGATGGTTTTTGTGGTGTTAGCCCCTCGAAGCATCCGGCTGGTTCGCCGGTCTGATGTTTCTTCCTCGTGTTGGCCCCTGTCCTTATCC
>NZ_JBOFOO010000063.1:0-16180 GCF_051659485.1 Craterilacuibacter sp.
GCACCATTTCGCGGCTGACGAGGATCGCACCGGCGTCCCGCATTCGTTGCAGGCCCAGTTCCTTGTCGCTGTCGGCCCGGCTGCCGACGACATCGGCGACCACGAACACCTGTTTGCCCAGTTGCAGCAGGCCCAGCACGGTTTGCAGCACGCAGACATGGGTTTCCATGCCGCACACGACCACCTGCGGCCTGTCCAGCAGTTCGCGCGGCAGGCAGCCGGCGCTGACGCAGGAGAAGTGCAGTTTCCCGACCACTTGGGCGGCGGGAGCCGCTGCCAAGAGTTCGGGCAGGGTGTGGCCCAGGCCTTGCGGATATTGTTCGGAAAACACCACCGGCAGGCCGTTGTCGTGCGCCACGCCCAAGAGCCAGCGGGCGCGGGCAATCAGCAGTTCGGCGCCGGCAATGGCGGGAGTAAGCTTGCCCTGTATGTCGACCACCAGCAAAGTGGCCTTGTCCTTGTGTATCAGCATGTGCACGCTTTCCTTGATGGTTGCGGTACATAGCATAATCCATAGTCATAGTTAGGGCATCCCCGAATAGGGAAAGTGTCGATGCTATGCCACAATGGCATAATTTTATCGACTTGATGGAGAGGCTCGCATGTTGCCTGCCGCTTACCAAACCTTTGTCCGGCGCATCAGCGGGCGCATCGATGCGCGGCGCATTTATACCGACCCTTTGTCCACGCTGGCCTACGGTACCGATGCTTCCTGCTACCGGCTGACACCCAAGGTGGTGATACGCACTCACAATGAGGCCGAGGTGCAGTTCCTGCTGGCCGAGGCCGCCGCGCTGGCGCTGCCGCTGACCTTTCGTGCCGCCGGTACTTCGCTGTCGGGGCAGGCGGTCAGCGATTCGATTCTGCTGGTGGCGGGCGAGGCGTGGAATGCGCTGGAAGTGCTGGATGACGGTGCCGCCATCCGCCTGCAACCGGGCGTGCTGGGCGGGGCTGCCAATATGGCTTTGCTGCCCTATGGGCGCAAGATAGGGCCGGACCCGGCCACCATCAATGCGGCGATGATAGGCGGCATCGTCAACAATAATTCAAGCGGAATGTGCTGCGGCACGGCGCAGAATAGTTACCGCACCATCCGCAGCCTGCGCCTGATTCTGGCCGACGGCACTTTGCTGGATACGGCAGATGAAGGCAGTGTGGCCGCGTTTCGCGTTAGCCATGCGGCCTTGCTGGACGGGCTGGATGCGCTGGCGGCGCGGGTCAGGGCGGACGAGGAGCTGGCGGCCAAGATAGGACGCAAGTTCAAAATGAAGAACACCACCGGCTACAGCCTGAATGCGCTGGTGGACTATGCCGACCCGCTGGATATTCTGCTGCACCTGATGGTGGGCAGCGAGGGGACGCTGGCCTTCGTGTCCGAGGTGGTGTACCGCACCGTGCCCGAGTTTGCCCACAAGGCATCGGCGCTGGTGTTCTATCCCGATATTGCCTCGGCCTGCGCCGCGATCGCGGTTTTGGCCGGGCACAAGGAGCAGGTGGCGGCGGCCGAGTTGCTGGACAGGGCCAGCCTGCGCTCGGTTGAAAACAAGGCCGGGGTGCCGGACATGATACGCAGCCTGCCCGATGCGGCGGCGGCCATCCTGATCGAAACCCGCGCCGGAGACGCCGCCAGCTTGCAGGCGCAGGTGGCGGCCATCGTGGGCTATCTGGCACCCTTTGCCAGCCTGTCGCCGCTTGCATTCAGCAGCGATGCGGCCGAAACCACGCGGCTATGGAATATCCGCAAGGGCATGTTCCCCAGCGTCGGGGCGATGCGCGCGGCCAACACCACGGTGATTATCGAGGATGTGTTATTCCCGATAGAACATCTGGCCGCAGGCACGCTCAAGCTGCAGGCGCTGTTTCAGCGCTACGGCTATCACGAGGCGATTATTTTCGGCCATGCGCTGGAGGGCAATCTGCACTTCGTGTTTACCCCCGATTTTTCCGGGCCGGCTGAAGTCGGGCGCTACGAGGCTTTTCTGGCCGATGTGTGCGCGCTGGTGGCGGTGGAATACGAGGGCGCGCTCAAGGCCGAGCACGGCACCGGGCGCAATATGGCACCCTTTGTCGAGCTGGAATGGGGCGCGACTGCGTACCGGGTGATGCAGGAAATCAAGGCGCTGTTTGATCCGGCCGCCATCCTCAATCCCGATGTGATTTTGTCGCAGGACAAGCTGTTGCATGTCAAAAATCTCAAACCGATGCCCAGCGCCGACCCCATTATCGACAAGTGTATCGAGTGCGGATTTTGCGAGGCGCAATGCCCCAGCCGCGCGCTGACGCTGACCCCGCGCCAGCGCATCGTGGCCCGGCGCGAGATCGCGGCGCTGGGGGCCGCAGGCACGGCGCCGGCGGCCTTGCAGGAACTGGAGGCGCGCTATGTCTATGCCGGTGAAGAAACCTGTGTTGCTTGCGGCTTGTGCGAGACGGCTTGTCCGGTCGGTATCAATACCGGCAAGCTGACCTTGCAACTGCGTGCCGCTGCGCTTGGCACCGGCCAGCAAAAAATGGCGGCGACGCTGGCGCAGCATTACGACACGGCGAGCGCCGGTGCGCGGCTGGGCTTGCGCCTGCTCGCGGGTGTGCAAGTCGTGGCGGGCGAGGGCGGTACCGCGGCCTTGATGCAGGGCCTGCGCCGCGTGTTCGGCGCGCGTGTGCCGCACTGGTCGCGCCATTTTCCGCGTGGCGCCGGGCGCTTTGAGGCTTTGCCCGGCCAGACGGGCAGCGTGCGCAAGGTGGTCTATCTGCCATCCTGCCTGACGCGCACCTTTGTACCGTCGGCGGCGGCGCCGGATGCGCGGCCGGTGAATCAGGTGGTGGCGTCGGTGCTGGCCAAAGCCGGTTACGAACTGCTGTATCCGCCGGCCTTGAACGGACTATGCTGCGGCACGCCGTTCTACTCCAAGGGTGCGCTGGAGGCGGCTGCGGGCAAACTGGCCGAGGTCGAAGCGGCCTTGCTGCAAGCCAGCGACAACGGCCGCTGGCCGGTGATTATCGACAATGGCGTGTGTACGGCGGCGCTGCTGGACGGGGTCAAGGATAGCCGGCTTAAGCTCTACGATGTGACGCGCTTCGTGCATGAAGTGGCGAGTGACTATCTGGCATTCACCCCCGGGCAGGAGGATGTGGCGCTGCATGTGGTGTGTTCGATGCGTAAAAGCGGGCAGGCGGCGATGCTGGAAGCGCTGGCGCGACGTTGTGCCAGCAAGGTGACGGTACCGGGCGGCGTGACTTGTTGCGGCTTTGCCGGCGACAAGGGCTTTAGCCATCCGGAACTCAATGCGTCGGCGCTGAAGGAATTGCGCCCTCAGGTCGCGCATTGCAGCGCCGGCTATTCCAATAGCGCGACCTGCGAGATCGGCCTGTCCGAGCATTCCGGCCTTGATTACCAGCATTTGATGGTGCTGGTGGACAAGGTCACGCGGGCCGCCTGCTAGCCGCAGCAAATGCAAAAACGGCAAGGCGCAAGCCTTGCCGTTGATCTTTGCCGCAGCGTGAAATTAGCGCAGATTAAACGGCGAGTTCTGGTAAAACGGATTGAAGGGCGAAATACGCGGGGTATCGTCCTTGCCCTTGCGAAACTGCGGGCGCAGGCCGCCGCTGATAAAAGCGATGGCGCCACCGATGAGCGGAAGTACAAAGAAATAAAGCAGTACGCCAGCCAAAATGATAGTCATGTTTGTTCTCCAATGTTTGCGACGATTATCCGTTTTAAAACAGCTGTTTGTCGTTCAATTGGCAGACATGATTGGCCAGCGGTGCGACATGGGGACGGTGGGGCCCGGGATCGGGGACTCGGGATCCGTAGCGTTTGACGAGGCCTGCTTTGGTCGTGACGCTGAACCCGGTTCCCGGTTCCCGGTTCCCGGTTCCCGGTTCCCGGTTCCCGGTTCCCGTATCAGATATCCCGTCCTTCTTCTATGCCTTCATGGCTGGGCGATTCGCTAGGCAGTACCAGATTCAGGATGATGGCCAGTACCGAGCACAGACCGACGCCGACCAGGCTGAAGGAGCCGATTTTAAGTTCCAGTGCGCCGATGCCGGCGGTCAGCACCACCGAGATAATCACCAGATTGCGCGGCTGCATCAGGTCGACCTTGGCTTCGATCAGGGTCTTGAGGCCCAGCGAGGCGATGGTGCCGAACAAGAGCACCATGATGCCGCCCATGACCGGCATCGGGATGGACTGCAGCAAGGCGTTGAACTTGCCGAAGAAGGCCATGCAGATCGCGAAGATCGCCGCCCAGGTCATCACGCGCGGGTTGAAGTTGCGGGTAATCATCACCGCGCCGGTCACTTCGGCATAGGTGGTTACCGGCGGGCCGCCGACCATACCGGCGAAGCACACGCCCAGACCGTCGCCGGCCAGGGTGCGGTGCAGGCCCGGGGTCTTGGTGTAGTCCTTGCCGGTGACGCCACCAATGGCCATGACGCCGCCGATATGCTCGATCGCCGGGGCAATCGCCACCGGCAACATAAACAGCGCGGCCGCCCAGTTGACTTCAGGGGTGTGGAACTGGGGAATGGCGAACCACGGTGCATTGGCGATCTTGTCAAAGTCGACCATGCCCATAAAAGCCGCCACGATATAACCGACGGTGACGCCGGCGAGGATGGGCACCAGACGGAACATGCCGCGTGCGAAGATGGAGACGATGATGGTGGTGGTCAGCGAGATGGCTGCCAGCATCAGCGAGCTGTCGTAAGGCATCACCTGTGCGCCGCCGGCACGACCCATCGCCATATTCGATGCGGCACCGGCAACCGACAGACCGATGATCATGATCACCGGGCCGATTACCACCGGCGGCAGCAGGCGGTTGACCATCGCCATGCCGCGCCAGCGCACGATGGCGGCGACGATGAAATACATAAAGCCGGCACAGAACAGGCCGAACATGGTGGCGCCCATGCCCCAGGTCTGCATCGAATAGATGATGGGGCCGATAAAGGCGAAGCTGGAACCCAGAAAAATAGGCACCGAGAAGCCGGTGACAATCTGGAACATCAAGGTGCCGACACCGGCGCCGAGCAGGGCCATGGCCGGATTCAGCCCGGTGAGCAGTGGTACCAGCACCAGTGCGCCGAAGGCGACAAACAGAATCTGCGCCCCCGAGACGGCCTGCTTTAAGTGTTGAAACATGTTTTCCCCTTTTATTGTGTAATGGTGGCTCTCAAAAAAACGCCGCCCGGTAAACGTGGCGGCGTTTTGTCGATTGCTGTCTTGTCAGGCGTGCTTGGTGCCGAATATCTTGTCACCGGCGTCGCCCAAGCCCGGGATGATATAGCCGTGTTCGTTCAGGTGGCTATCGAGCGAAGCGGAGTAGATCTGGACATCAGGGTGGGCATCGTTGACTGCCTTGACGCCTTCGGGGGCGGCAACCATCACCACCGCCTTGATCGTCTTGCAGCCCTTGCGCTTCAGCAACTCGATGGTGGCATTCATCGAGCCGCCGGTGGCCAGCATCGGATCGATGATGATGGCGATGCGCTCGTCCAGACTATCGACAAACTTGTCGAAGTAGGACACCGGCTCCAGCGTTTCTTCATTGCGGGCGAGGCCGACCACGCTGATCTTGGCCGATGGCACCAGATCAAGCACGCCATCCAGCATGCCGATGCCGGCGCGCAGAATAGGCACGACGGTTACTTTTTTGCCCTTGATCTGCTGGATATCGATCTTGCCGCACCAGCCATCTATCACTACGTTTTCCAGCTCGAAGTCGCGGGTGGCTTCGTAAGCCAGCAAGCGGGCCAGTTCCTGGGTCAGCTGGCGGAACTTCATGGTGCTGATGTCGCCTTCGCGCAGTAGACCGAGCTTGTGCTGTACCAGCGGATGCTGGACGACGGTGATATTCATGATCTGCCCTTGAGAAAAAGCTGCCGTTCCGCCTCCGCAGAGAGCGGGCAGGGAAAGACAGCTTTCGATGTGCAAAACCGGCTGCGCAGGGGCAGCCGGTTGGATGGCAGTGATTCTAACGCAATTTATACCTTAAAATCTACGCTTGTATGGCATGAACTGCGTGGACTTTACTCGGCTGCAATACCTTCCAGCATTTTTTGCAGCTCACCATTCTGGTACAGCTCGGTCATGATGTCCGAGCCGCCGACGAATTCGCCCTTGATGTAGAGCTGCGGAACGGTAGGCCAGCTGGAGAAATCCTTGATGCCCTGACGGATTTCCGGGTCCTGCAACACGTCGATGGCGGCAAACTTGGCGATACCGCAGGCCTTGATGATTTGCACTGCGCGAGCCGAAAAGCCGCACTGCGGGAAGGTCGGCGAACCCTTCATGTAGAGTACGACAGGGTTGCTGGTGACGGTTTCGCGTATGGTTTCCTGAATCGACATGGTCATGGGTCCTTATGGTGTTGTTTGCTCAATACCCGAGCGAATCGATGGGTTATTCTAATTAATGTTGTGGGTTGCGGTCAATTTTGTGTGGCCGCGGGTGCGGGCCTGAGCGTTTTGAGCAGCATTCTGGCCTGGGCATCATACAGCGAATGGCGGTTGATCAGCCGGGATACGCCGGCGGCAATCAGCGCCGAGGCCATCAGCGGAATCAGCATGGTCGACGAGTCCGTCATCTCCATCACGATCACAAAGCCGGTGACCGGTGCCCGGGTCATGCCGGCAAAGTAGGCGACCATGCCCAATAGCACCACCGCCGTTTCCGGCTGGGCCGGCATCAGCTGCGCGACATTCAGGCCGAAGCCGGCACCCACTGCCAGTGCCGGCGCGAAAATTCCGCCGGTAGCACCGGACAGATAACTGAGCAGCATGGTGATCAGCTTCAGGATGCCGTAGCTTTCCAGCCCTGCGGTGTGGCCTTCGATAATGTCACGGGCGCGGAAATAGCCGGTGCCGAAGGTCATGCCGTCGCTGGCGATGCCGATAGCGGCGATGATCAGGCCACAGGCGATAGCGAACAGCACTGGAGAAAAGGCACGCGCTTTGGACAGCGGGCCCGGCAGAAAGCTGGAAATCCCCAGAATGATGCGTGCGCTTAGTCCGCCCAGTACACCGCCGATGATGCCGGTGATGGCAATCGGAATCCAGCCGCTGAGAAAGTGCATCGAGGCGGACGCCGTTCCGAAATAGCTGTAGTTGCCCAGAAAGGCATAGGCGGTCAGGCCGGACAGGATGACCGACAGCAGGATGGTCGAGCTGGCCTTCTGGTCGAAAGTGCGGCCCATTTCTTCGATGGCAAACACGATGCCGGCCAAGGGCGCATTAAAGGCTGCCGCCACACTGGCGGCACTGCCGGCCAGAATCAGGCCGCGCCCATAACCGAAGTGGCCGATGCCCGACTTGCCCAGCCGGTATTTGATGGCGGCACCAATCTGGACAATGGGGCCTTCGTAGCCGAAAGTCGCACCCGAACCAATGCCCAATAGCGTAAGGAAAATCTTGGATACCGCTACCTTGAGTGTCAGGAAGCGCTCGCGCAGCAGTCCTGCCTCGGGCTCCAGCGCCGCAATACACTGCGGAATGCCGCCGCCGCCGGTGCCCACCAGTACATAGCGCGACAGATAGACCGACAGCCCCAGCCCCAGCGGGGTGATCAGCAAGGCCCACCATGGCGAATGATCATAGATGGTGAAAAACAGCGTGTGCAGCCAGTGGCTGCCCACGCCAAACAATACCGCCACCAAGCCGATCAGGATTGCCGATACCCACAACTCCATCCGCCTTTGCCATAGCCGCACGGTCAGGAACAAAAAACGCATACGCCGCGACATGCGATGGCTGCGCACGGCAAATGTAGGCGTAGAAGAGCGGGACATGGCTGGCTTTCGGTTGGTTGAGGGCTTGCTTACTCGCTGACGACGCTGGCGTTGCGGGTCAGGATGGCGGCAAAGAAGCCGTCGGTCTGGTGCACGGCAGGGTTCAGTTGCAGTACATCACCGGTGTCCAGCGGGATCTTCATCTCGGCCAGCACGGTCGAGGCCGGCACCAGAACGAAATCCGGATGGCTGGCCAGAAAGGCGTTCACGATGTCCATGTTTTCCTGCGGCAGCAGGCTGCAGGTGGCGTAAACCAGTCGCCCGCCGACGGTGACCATGCGCGAGGCCGAGGCCAGAATGGAGGCCTGCTTGACGTTCAGCTCGGCCACGCTTTCCGGACTCTGGCGGTATTTGAGGTCGGGGTTGCGGCGCAGCGTACCCATGCCGGAGCAGGGGGCATCCACCAGCACGCGCTGTGCCTTGCCGGCCAGGCGCTTGACCCGGGTATCGTTCTCGTGCGCGATCAGGGTCGGATGCACATTGGACAGCCCCGAGCGTGCCAAGCGCGGCTTGAGGTTGGCCAGGCGCTTTTCCGACACGTCAAAGGCGTATAGACGGCCGCTATTGTGCATTTGTGCACCCAGCAGCATGGTCTTGCCGCCGGCGCCAGCGCAGAAGTCCACCACCATTTCGCTGCGGCGGGCACCGGTAATCAGCCCCAGCAGTTGGCTGCCTTCGTCCTGCACTTCAATTACACCCTGCATAAACAGGATGTGCTTGTTGATCGCCGGCTTGCCCTTGAGGCGGATGCCGATAGGCGAGTAAGGCGTCACGGTGGCGTCGAAGCCGTCGGCGATCAGGCGGGTCAGCACTTCATCGCGGCGGCCTTTCAGGGTGTTGACGCGCAAGTCCAGCGGTGCGGTCTGCATCAGGCCGCGGCCCAGTTCGAGGATGCCGTCTTCGTCACGGTCGGTCATGCCGTCGATAACCCATTGCGGCAACTCGGCGCGCTGGGCGAGGGCATCGGGCATGGTGCGGCCCTTGACGTCGGCCAGCCAGATTTTTTCGTCTTCTTTCAGCCCGTCACCGCACTCCTTGAGGTTGGTGCCCCACAGCTTGGCCATTGCGGCCAGGAGTACATTGCGCGAGTTGGCTTTTTTCGGCGCACACAGGGCGCGCAGGGTTTCCAGACGACGCAAACAGGTAAAGCAGGCTTCGGCAATCACGTGGCGGTCGGTCGAACCCAGGGTGCGGTGCTCGCGGAACCAGTTGGACAGAATCACATCGGACGGGCTTTCAAAGCGCAGCATCTGATCCAGTACTTTGACTGTATGGTTGAACTGTAACGGGCTAATTTTCATTTTTTCTCATCTTTCTGGGCGGCAGCTTCCAGATGGGGCTGCCATCAATGTCTATTTGGTAGGCGCGCAATTCCAGCGATTTTTCGCGGTCTGCGCGCAGGATGCGTACCGGCAGGTTGGCAAAGTCAGGTGCCAGCCAGTATTCGTTGACATCGCCGTCTTTGCTGGCGCGCACTAGCGCAATGCGCATTTTGCCTGCCTCGGTATCGTAGTCGCTCTCGCCGGCCGCCTTGAGCGGATAGCGGTAGACTTTCTTGCCGGTGGTGATCTGGGTTGGCGTCTCGCCCAGATCCGCACCGTTCAGTGCCAGCTGGAAAGCGAGGCTCAAGACATCTTGGGCGCCATTCTCCAGCGGTGTGCTCTTTTCTTCCTTATCGCCATAGTCTAGACGCTGTGCGTCATGATCGAAGCGGGCATGCTCGCGCAGGGTATCGTTGCGAAATGCCTGATAGCTGTCCGGCTGCAGGCCCCGCTTGACGATGCTGCCTTGCGACAGGTAGCGCAGGGTGGGCCCGAACAGGCCCTTGATGCGGGCTTCTATCCGGTAGCGCCGGCCTTCGCGCAGCCAGCTTATTTCGCCGCCGCCTACCATGGCCGCGCCATAGTAAGCGTGGTAGAGCAAGGTCGCCTGATCCGGAAAACGCGAAATAGCCTCAGCCGGCTGCAGATAGCCGGAAGGCGTTTCAGGGCTTGCTGTTTGTGCGCTGGCGGCGCTGGCTTCGGCCAATTGCACCACCGGCGCACTGGCGGCCAATTCGGTCAGGGCTGCCATGGTATCAGCCAGACGCGGTTTGGGCATGATTTGTGGCGTGATCGCCAAGCGTGTTTCGGCTGCAGGTGCCGAGGACGGCAGCTGTTGCACGGCCGAAGCCTGCGCTTTGGCTTGCGGTGGGGCCTCTGCTTGCCCGGACTTGGGCGCGGGCGCTACCTTGGGCGTGCTGCGTACGAGCGTTGCCGTGGTCTTGGCGCTTGCTGCCTGTGTTTGCGCGGCGCCGCTTTCGCCTAGCTGCAGCTTTTTCAAACGCGCCGTCATCGGACGCAAGGCCTGCTCTTGTGGCGCATTCAGCGGTAACTGCCATGCTTCACCTGCCAATAGCAAAACATGGGCCAGCAGCGACAGCGCCAGCGCAAACAGCAAGGGACGCAGCGCGCGCATGGCGGCTTAGGGTTGGGGCGCGAGCAGGGTGCCGGCCTGCTGCGGTGACGCGTGCTGCCTGAGGACGCGTCCGGCGCGGATTTCTAGCTTGCCGGCCACGAAGTCGCGCACGGCGGCAGGGTAGAGCCGGTGTTCGATGGCCAAAGTGCGTTCGGCCAGTGTTTGTGCACTGTCGCCCGGCAGGATGGCCACGGCACCCTGTGCCACAATCGGGCCGTGATCGAGCTCGGCGGTGACAAAATGGACGGTACAACCGGCAAGCAGGCAGCCGGCATCGAGGGCGCGCTGATGGGTATCAAGCCCGGTAAACGCCGGCAATAGCGAAGGATGGACATTCAGCATCCGGCCTTCGTAATGGCGGGTAAACGCCGGCGTCAGGATGCGCATAAAGCCGGCCAGTACCACCAGGTCGGCATTGCAGGCATCGATGCGCTCGGCCAGCGCCGCATCAAACGCCTCGCGGCTGGCAAAGCCCTTGTGGTCGAGTACGACGGTGTGGATGCCGCGCTCGGCGGCCCAGGCAAGCCCGGCCGCATCGGGACGGTTGGACATCACGGCTGCGATGTGGGCACCGGGAATGCCGGCCTCGACAATGGCCTGCATATTGGAGCCGCGACCGGAAATCAGGATAACGATATTTTTCATGGGATGCCTGACGGGAGCGGCATGCGCCCCCGCCGTTTAAGTGCTTAGCCGACCTGAGTCTGGTGTTCATCACCCTGACGCGCATCGATACGGCCGATGCGGTACACGGTTTCGCCTTCGGCCGCGAGCAAGGCTGCCGCCGCATCGGCGTGTTCCGCCGCGACGATGACGACCATGCCGATACCGCAATTGAAGGTGCGATACATTTCCTGTGCATCGACATTGCCTTCATGCATCAGCCACTGGAACAACTTGGGCAGATCCCAGCTAGCCGCATCGATCTTGGCTACACAGTTGTCCGGCAAGACGCGCGGCGTATTTTCGGTAATGCCGCCACCGGTGATATGCGCCATGCCCTTGACCGGCAGTTCGGCCATCAGTTTAAGCAAGGGCTTCACATAGATGCGGGTCGGGGCGATCACCGCTTCACGCAGGGTCTTGCCGTCAACGAATTCGGCATCCAGTTGCGGCTGGGCGCGCTCGATGATCTTGCGTACCAGCGAGTAACCGTTGGAGTGCACACCGTTGGAGGCCAGCCCCAATACCACGTCGCCGGGGGCGATTTCGCGGCCGGTAATGATCTTGCTCTTTTCGACCACGCCGACGGCAAAGCCGGCCAGATCGTATTCACCAACCGGATACATGCCCGGCATCTCGGCGGTTTCGCCGCCGATCAGCGCACAACCGGCTTGTTCGCAGCCTTGGGCAATGCCTTTAATGACGTCGGTCGCTTGCGGTACATCCAGTTTGCCGCAGGCAAAATAGTCAAGGAAGAACAGGGGTTCGGCGCCTTGCACCAGAATGTCATTGACACTCATGGCAACCAGGTCGATACCGACGGTGTCGTGGCGGTTCCAGTCGAAAGCGAGCTTGAGCTTGGTGCCGACACCATCCGTGCCGGAAACCAGAACAGGTTCACTGTACTTTTTGGAGATCTCCACCAGTGCGCCAAAACCGCCGAGTCCGCCCAATACTTCGGGCCGCATGGTGCGCTTGGCAAACGGCTTGATGTTTTCGACGAGCGCGTCGCCGGCGTCAATATCTACGCCGGCATCACGGTAACTGAGGGACGTGGTATTCAAGATCGACTCGCTTTCTGCTAACGTGTTTGTTTTACTTCGAACTTTCGGCTGAACGAAAGCGCGGGTATTTTAACCGAATAGACGATGAAGCGCTCTCATTACTCCCTCATTCCTTTGCTATCGTCATTGGCACTGGCCATCGCCGTGTTCTGGCTGGTGTTGCAGCTGTCCAGCGTACTGACGCCTTTTATCGTTGCGGCCATCCTCGCCTATATCCTCGACCCCATGGTCGGTTATCTGCAGCGCCACCGTTTTTCACGTGCGCTGGCCTCCGGCGTGGTGATGCTGGGCGGCATGCTATTGCTGACCACCTTGCTGCTGGTGGTGGTGCCCATGCTGATCGAGCAGGGCCAAGCGCTGATGAGCCGGCTGCCGGCTTTTATCGACTTTATCCAGCACCGCTTCCTGCCATGGCTGGATAGCCGTTTCGGCATCAAGATCGTGTTGAATGCCGATAACTGGCGCAATACCCTGTCTACCCAGGGCGGTTTTATCCGCAAGGCACTGGAGCAGGTCTTGCCGCAGCTGACGCATGGCGGTGCCGTGCTGTTTAATTTTGTCTCCAATATGGTCTTGTTGCCGCTGCTGCTGTATTACTTTTTGCTCGACTGGGCGCGCATGTGCAGCTGGGTGGCGTCGCTGGTGCCGCGGCGCTGGGCAGACGATGTCGCCTCGGTGTCGGGTGAGCTGGATACGGTGCTGGGTGAATTTTTGCGTGGCCAGATTTCGGTCATGCTGATCATGGCCGCCTTCTATGGTGGCGGCTTGTTGCTGGTCGGTCTGGATTCGGGTCTGGCTATCGGGATGGTGGCCGGCCTTTTGGTGTTTATTCCGTATCTGGGCGCTTTTGTCGGCTTGCTGCTGGCGACGCTGGCTGCATTACTGCAATACGACACCCTCAGCGGCCTGTTTATGGTGTGGGGTGTCTTTGCCGCCGGCCAGACGCTGGAGAGTTTCGTTGTGACACCTTATCTGGTGGGAGAGCGCATCGGCCTGTCGCCGATGGCGGTGATCTTTGCCTTGATGGCATTTGGCCAGCTGATGGGCTTTACCGGCGTGCTGCTGGCACTGCCTTTGGCGGCGATTGTGCTGGTGTTGGGGCGCACGCTGATGCAGCGCTATTTCACGACACGCTTTTATCAGCGTAAAATCCCCCATCAACGCCCTTAACGTAAAGCCCAGACTGCAATTTTGGACCAACTCGTACTCGACCTTACACCGACGCCGCTGCCCGGCTTCGATAATTTTCTCGCCGAGCGCAATCGCGAGATCATTTCCGCCCTCACTGATACCGGGGGCGAACGCTTCGTCTATCTATGGGGTGAGCCCGGGTGCGGCAAGACGCATCTGTTGCAGTCCTGGATCGCCCATGCCGAGCGCACCGGGCGCGCCTCCATCTATCTGGATGCCAAGCAGGAACATCTGCCCGACTTCGCCCGCGAAGCCAGCTTTATCGCCGTCGACCATGTCGATGATCTGGCGCCGGACGATCAGATTACGCTGTTCTCCATCTACAACTCGCTCAAGGAATCGGGTGAAGGCCGTTTGTTGATGGCCGGCCGTTTGCCGCCGATGCGCTTGCCGGTACGCGATGATTTGCGTACCCGTCTGGGTTGGGGGCTGGTGTTTCAGGTCAAGGCCCTGTCCGATCAGGACAAGCTTGCCGCGCTTAAACAACATGCCGCCGAGCGTCAGCTGTCCATTCCCGACGATGTATTCCGTTATCTATTGACTCACTGGCGCCGTGATCTGGGCAGTCTGCTCGGTGTGCTGGATACGCTGGATCGCTATTCGCTGGCATTGCAGCGGCCGATTACCGTGCCGCTGGTGAAAACCCTGTTGCAAACAACCCGGTCTGAATCATGAATCTTGCCCTTTTTGATCTGGATAACACCCTGATTGCCGGCGACTCCGATGTCGAGTGGCCGAAATTTCTGATCAAGCGCGGCATTCTGGATGAAGCGCATCATGCGCGTCACAACGATTATTTTTACGCGCAATATCAGGCAGGCACACTGGATATCTATGAGTTCCTTGATTTTCAGCTGGAGCCGCTCAGCCGTTTTTCCCGTAGCGAGCTTGATGCCCTGCATGCCGACTATATGGATGCGCACATCCTGCCCATTATTCCGCTCAAGGCGCGCGAACTTGTTGCCGCCCATCAGGCAGCGGGCGACCGGGTGATGATAGTCACCGCCACCAACCGTTTTATTACGGCACCGATTGCCCGCGAACTGGGCGTGGAAGAACTGATCGCCGTCGAGCTGGAGGAGCTGGCCGATGGTCGCTACAGCGGCAAGCCGACCGGTACACCCAGCTTCAAGGAAGGCAAGATTACCCGCCTGAATGAATGGCTGGCGGCGCGCGGCGAGACGCTGGCAAGCTATGAACAGACCTTCTTCTATAGCGACTCGCGTAACGACCTGCCTTTATTGTCTATCGTCAGCCATCCGGTCGCGGTCGACCCGGACGCGGTCTTGCGTTCGCATGCCGAAGCGCAAGGCTGGCCGGTGATCAGTTTGCGCACTGCCATTTAAACAGGGCTGGCCGTGGGCCGGCTTTTTTTATAAGGAATTCTTTGCATTTTTGTGCATGAGAAAATAATAAGGCCACCGGCCAAAGGAGAACCATGGATAAGCTCAATGCCTTTCTGGAACGTGCCGAGGCACTGATCGCCCGGCTGGAGCCCTTGCTGCCGCCTGCCATCCCGTCACCGGACTGGACTGCGCCGGCATTTCGCTGGCGGCGTCAGGGTCTGGCGACCTGGCTGGAGCCGGTGTATACGCCACACGGCATGCGCTTGAGTGATCTCTTGCATGTAGACACACAAAAAGAATCGCTGGTGCGCAATACCCGTCACTTTCTCAAGGGGCGGCCGGCCAATAATGTGCTGCTGACCGGTTCGCGCGGTACCGGCAAGTCTTCTCTGGTCAAGGCGCTGCTGTCCGAGTTTGCCGACAAGGGCTTGCGCCTGATCGAGGTCGATAAGGTGCATCTGGCCGACTTGCCGCAAATCGTCGATTGTCTGGCTGGGCGGCCCGAGCGTTTCATCCTGTTTTGTGATGACCTGTCGTTTGAAGAGGGCGAAGACGGTTACAAGGCGCTCAAGTCGGCGCTGGATGGTGGTATTGCGCCGCGTGCCAGCAATCTGCTGATCTATGCCACCTCCAACCGTCGCCACCTCTTGTCCGAGCGCGTCAGCGAAAACCGCGATGGGCGTAGCCTGGATGGTGAAATCCATCCCGGCGAGGCCATCGAAGAAAAAGTGTCGCTGTCCGATCGTTTTGGCCTGTGGCTGTCGTTTTATCCCTTTGATCAGGATGCCTATCTTGCCGCAGCGGCTTCGTGGCTGGGCAGTTTCGGGCTGCCGTTTGATGGCCCGGCCGAGCGTGCCGCCCTGCAGTGGGCACGTATGCGCGGTAGCCGTTCCGGCCGTGTGGCATGGCAGTTTGCCTGCGACTGGGCCGGGCGCACGGTCAAGGAACGCAAACTGTAAGCCGGCTTGTCTTCTTCGCCCGCGCCGCCTGTTGCGGCGCGGTTTTCATTTCAAGAGTTGTATGTCTTCCTCCAAAAAAATTATTCCCGTGGTTGCCGGTGCGCTGATGCGTGCCGATGGCGCCTTTATGCTGGGCTCGCGTCCGGAAGGCAAACCCTATGCCGGTTACTGGGAGTTCCCCGGCGGCAAGGTCGAGGCCGGTGAAGGGCTGTTTGATGCGCTGGTGCGCGAGTTTCACGAGGAAATGGGGATTACCGTTACCGATGCGACGCCGTGGCTGACGCGTATCCACCATTACGAACATGCCTCGGTCGAGCTGACTTTCTTTCGTATCTGGGACTGGCAGGGCGAGCCGCAGTCTTGCGAGGGGCAAGCTTTCGCCTGGCAGATGCCGGGCCATGAAACCGTTAGCCCGATGCTGCCGGCCAATGGCCCCATCCTGAAATCCCTGTCCTTGCCGGCTTGGTATGTGCACGCCAAACTGGGTGCCGACGAGCCGGATGCGTGCTTGGCCACCCTGCCGGCGGCGGCTTTGCTTGTGGTCGATGTGCCGGATCTGGGCCGCGCAGCACTGGCGCGGCTATTGCAGGATCTGGCGCCACGGGTGCATGCACAGGGTAGTTTGCTGCTGGCCAAGGCCGATCCTGCCTGGCTTGCCGGCCTGCCGGTCGATGGCGTGCATGTGTCGGCCGACGTTTTGGCGCGGCTTGAGG
>NZ_JBOFOO010000064.1:0-1668 GCF_051659485.1 Craterilacuibacter sp.
GGCTGGCGCGTGCCCTCGCCCGATGCGCGCGGGGCGCAGGCTGGCGAATCGGCACGCGATGTGGCGCTGCGTGCGGCGCAATCCCTGGAAAACCTGCTGGCCAAGCACCACACCGAAATCGCGGCGCTGATTGTCGAACCGCTGGTACAGGGCGCGGCCGGCATGGCGATGTATGACGCGGCCTACCTTGGCCGGGCGCGCGAACTGTGCGACCACTACCGGGTGCACCTGATCGCCGACGAAATCGCGGTCGGCTTCGGCCGTAGCGGTACGCTGTTCGCCTGCGAACAGGCCGGCATCCGCCCCGACTTCCTGTGCCTGTCCAAGGGCATAACCGGCGGCACCCTGCCCCTATCCTGCGTGCTGACGACCGACACGGTGTATCAGGCCTTCTACCACGACGATGTGACGCGCGGCTTTTTGCATTCGCACAGCTACACCGGCAATGCACTGGCGTGCAGCGCGGCGCTGGCGGTACTCGATATCTTTGCCGAGGATGATGTGCTGGCACGCAACCGCGAGGCGGCACTGCGTTTCGATGCGCTGCTCGCGCCGCTACAGGCGCACCCGCAGGTGCGCCACTGGCGCCGCTGCGGCATGATCTGGGCCTTCGATGTGGATAGCACCCGCGCCGACTTCGCGCAGGCGTTTTTTAGCGCAATGCTGGCGCAAGGCTGTTTGGTCCGCCCGATCGGCAAGACGGTGTACTTCATGCCGCCTTATGTGGTGGCCGAAGACGACATGGCTCTGCTGCGCGATGCCACGCTTGCGACACTGGATCTGCTGGCACAAGACAAGGGCAGCGATGCGCGAGAAACGCCGCTGCCCTAGGCGGGCTTAGGCCGCAGGCCCCAAGCCGTGCGATCAGATCGCAGCGGCCAGACGGCTGCCCTGATCGATGGCACGTTTGGCATCCAGTTCCGAGGCCACATCGGCGCCACCGATCAGGTGCACGGTCTTGCCGGCCGCCAGCAGCGGTGCCTGCAGTTCGCGCAGCGGATCCTGGCCTGCGCAGATGATCACATTGTCGACCGGCAGGGTCTGGGTTTCACCCTTGATGGTGACGGTCAGGCCTTCATCGCTGATACCCTCGTAGCTGACGCCCGCCACCATATTCACCCGCTTCATCTTCAGGCTCTCGCGGTGGATCCAGCCGGTGGTCTTGCCCAGGCCCTCGCCCACCTTGCTGTTTTTACGCTGCAGCAGCCACACTTCGCGCGCACTTACCGGCGCATGCGCACCCTTGGGCGACAGGCCGCCGGCCGTTTCGCCCCGGGTGTCCACACCCCACTCGTCCATAAAGGCGGCCACATCCAGCGAGGCCGATTCGCCTTGCTGGGTGAGGAATTCGGCGGTATCAAAACCGATGCCGCCGGCGCCGATAATGGCGACCTTGCGGCCAACCGGCTTGCCGTGCTTGAGCACGTCAAGATAGGACAGCACCTTGGGGTGATCGATACCGGGGATGGCAGGCAGGCGCGGTGCGATACCGGTTGCCAGCACCACTTCGTCAAAACCGGCGAGCTCATCGGCAACCACCCGCTTGCCCAGTGCCAGCTTCACGCCGGTACGGGCAATCCTGCTGCCGAAGTAACGCAGCGTCTCGTAAAACTCCTCCTTGCCCGGAATGGTTTTCGCGATATTGAACTGGCCACCAATCTCGTTTGC
>NZ_JBOFOO010000065.1:0-4218 GCF_051659485.1 Craterilacuibacter sp.
CATCCCGCAAAGCACACGCGACGTGTTTGCCCTGCTGGCCCAAGGCGGCTGGATAGCCAAGGAGCTGGCCGATTCGCTCAAAAAAATGGTCGGCTTTCGCAATATCGCGGTACACGACTACCAGAGCCTGCAGTTCCCCATCACCGTCGCCATCATCACCGGCCATCTGGACGAATTCCTGCACTATAGCCAGGCACTGCTGCTCAAGGATGCCAGCACCAAGTAGGGCGGGTTAGGCGGCGCTGCCGCCGTAACCCCCCATGTATGGCTACACATCACGGCTCTCGCTGAAAGCACGGAATAAAGTCGCCGGCAGCGGTGCTTGCAAACGCCACGTAATATTCATCGGCTTGCTGCCTGACCATTCTTCCAGTGTCACCGCTCCGCAAACGCGATACGGGCTTTGCTTGTTCTCGCGCACAAAAAGCTGGAAAGACCAACCATTGGCTGCCTCACCAATACTTTCCAGATAGCGCCTGCCACCCGGCGTATCAGGACTGGCACTATTCTGCGTCTGCCAGTGAAAGCG
The DNA here is from genome assembly GCF_051659485.1 of Craterilacuibacter sp. Classification (NCBI taxonomy): domain Bacteria; kingdom Pseudomonadati; phylum Pseudomonadota; class Betaproteobacteria; order Neisseriales; family Neisseriaceae; genus Craterilacuibacter; species Craterilacuibacter sp. Next base: position 530 of record NZ_JBOFOO010000065.1, read on the forward strand.
TTGTGGACTGATCGCGTAGTCGTGATAAGCAATGGCATCGTGATAGCCCGCACTCTTGTCCAGTGTCACAAACAAGAATTCGGTCTTACGCGCCTTGAGGCGCAACACCCCTTCGGCAAAAAACGGCCGCCTTGCTTCGTCCCAATACCCACAGGCTGTCAGAATCTCACGACTTCCATAGCCGGCATGCAAACACAGAGGAACATCCTCCAGCCCGGGGACAGGCTGAAATAACAGGCTACTTCTGGCTTGCAACAATGCTGCCAACTCACCCAACTCCTGCCGAGCCGCACTATCCAGTCGTGTCAGAAAATCCTCACCCGAGCCGACACGCGAGCCTTGGCCATCGATTTGATAGGCCAGCATCTGCAAGCGCAGACGCTGCTCGTTTGAGCTAGCGACTTCACCCGCTGCCAGCCCCGCCATCAATTCAAGCTGGCGTGGATCGTCCACATGCAAAAGATCGGCAAAGTGCTGGCCAAAGTAGTCTTCCTCGCTGCCGGCAGGCTCAGGCAATAGGCCGGCAGCACGCTTGAGGCAAGTCCAGCCGCTGCGCCCTTTGGCATCGCGATACACATCGTCCAGTTCCAGCACTTGATCGTGCAAAAAGGCCGCTAGCGTCAGCGCTTGCCCACGATTGAGCGCCGCATAAGCCGCCAACTCCCGGCTCAGTTGTGGCCAGCGCTGGTTGATCAGCGTTTTAAGGTTGCGCAGCACCTGTTCACGCGTCTTTTTCTGCAACTGGATATGGCAGCCTGAAGGCAGGCGATCAAAGCCCTGTTCCGCCCCTTCCTGCAATTCGCACCGGTTCAGCCCGGTCAGGCTGCCCAGTAGCCGGTCGAAACGAAATTCGGCGCGATGCTGGCCGACAAAGTCGAGAATCAGACAACTTTCCTTGCCATCAAACAGGCGTAGACCACGGCCTATCTGCTGCTGGAACAGCACCGGACTTTGCGTCGGGCGCAGCAGCAATAGCGTATCGACCATAGGCAGATCGACGCCTTCGTTGTACAAATCGACGGTGACGATGGCGACAATTTTTCCTGCCTTCAACAGGCGTGGCGCGTTATGGCGCTCTTCCTTGCTGCTTTCCGAGCTGACGCAGACTGCGGCTAAGCCAGCCCGATTCAGCATCTCGGTCATAAAGCGGGCGTGGGCGATGGAGACACAGAACAGCAGCGCTTTGGCCTGCGCCGGATCAGCACATAGTCGCCGCCATTCGCGCAACACCAGATGCGCCCGTGCAGTATTGGCATCCAGCAGTTGGCTTAATTGCTCGCGCTCACCCGCCTTGCCCCAGCTGATCTGGCTCAGATCGGTATCGTCGTCGCAGGCGTAGTATTCAAACGGTGCCAGCAACTGTAAATCCAGCGCATGCCACAGCCTGAGCTCGGCGGCCGGGCTGCCATCGGGTCTATGGTCGAAGTAGTCGTCAAGCGGCTTGCCGTCACTGCGTTCCGGCGTTGCAGTCAGCCCCAGCAGGATGGCTGGTTTGACAGCAGAGGCAAAGCGATCGAACTGTGTCGCCGCAAGATGATGACACTCATCAATGATCACCATATGCCAGTAATCAGCACCAAACTTTGCGACCAAATTGCGACGGTCCAGCGTCTGGATACTGGCAAACAGATGATCGTAACTGTCCACTTGTATGTCGCCGCTCAACTCCTGACCAAAACTGTTATCACCCAATACGGCTCTAAAGCTGTGCATCGCCTGCCGCAGAATTTCCACGCGATGCGCGACAAATAACAGCCGCGGCCGACCACCTCGCTCACGGCATAGGCGGCGATAGTCGAAGGCAGCAATCATGGTTTTGCCGGTACCTGTCGCCGCCACCAACAAATTGCGTATCCGGCCATGTGCGCGCTCGCTGGCCAGCGCCTCCAGCATCTCCTGTTGATAACTCTTGGGCTGCAGATCAAAAAATGGCACAACATTGGGACCATCCGGACTGGAGAAGCCCTTTTGCTCACGCAGCGCACGTAACAGTGCCACCCGGTGCCCTTCCTCATCCGGGTGGTAACGCTGAAATTCTGTGTCTTCCCACAGGGTCTCGAAATGAGCCCGGGCTCGGCCAAACAAGGCACGCTGGCCACGTTCGGTAAATTTTACCGTCCACTCCAAGCCGCCCATCAGCGCAGCACCCGACAGATTGGCACTGCCCACATAGGCCGAACCAAAGCCGGTCTTGCGCTCGAATATCCATGCCTTGGCATGCAAGCGGGTACGGCGACCATCCAGCGACACCCTGACCTCGCAACCGGGCAGACGCGCCAGCTGGTCCAGCGCTGCCGCATCGGTCGCACCGATATAAGTTGTGGTCAGCACACGGATACGGGTACGCGCTAGGCCATCGGCCCCCAGTGCGGTGATGCGCTCCAGCACGTCGGCCAGCTTACGCACACCGGAAACGGTGATGAAGCTCACCAGAATATCTACCCCATCACACGAGGCCAGCTCACGTCTAAGCTCGGTCAGTAGTGATGGACTGGCCTTGCCGGCAGTGAACAGCCATGGCATGGCCAAGCCAGTCTGCGGCAGCTCGGGCTCATGCGGTCGATGGAACAGTCCGCGCAGCACGCGTGGCGGAGAAGCCAATGCCTCTACCCGCATAGCTGCTTTGCTGTCGATCGCTTGCAAGCGGGTACGCAGGTCTTGCAGCAAACCATTGATCAGAGCCAACTGGGCCGGCGGCCGATCTTTGCTGTCCCCCTCTGGCTTTAGCTCTTGCAAGATGCCGGCCAGCTCCCGCCCCAGCATCTCAGCCAGACGCTCATGGCTATCAGCCTCCTCTAGGCCTGCCAGCAACGGATGGACGACATCGCTATCGTCCAGCTTGCGGGCCTGTGATTCGGTCAACAAGATGTCGTACAGGCCTTCCGGCATTTGGCGGGGCATGGCAATTCCAACGAGTCGTTAACCGCACCAGGATACCAGGCCTTTTCGTAAATGCTTTCCGCATGGATTGTTTCTTGCTTGATATCAACCGCCCCCACATCCGGGGGCAGGTCCGCCGGCCACCATCCCGGCTGTGCGGACGCGATATGCAAGGAGCCCGCCATGCCCACCGAACCGCTGACTTTTCTCGTCTCCCGCCGCGTTGACCCTGCGCGGCAGCAAGACTTCACCCGCTGGATGCTGGCCGGCGAAACGCTGGCCGCCGGCTTTGACGGCTTTCTCGGCGCCGGCCTGTTTGCGCCGCCACCCGGCGACGACACGTGGCAGATCATGTTCCGTTTTGCCGATGAGGCCAGCCTTGCGGCATGGATGCACGCACCGGAACGCAGCAGCTGGCTGGCTGCCGGCACCCATCTGGTGCAGGCCAGCGAAGCGCGTTGTGCCTCCGGGCTGGATAGCTGGTTTACCGTGCCGCCGCCACGCTGGAAGCAGGCGGTGGCGGTGTGGCTGGCGTTTTTTCCGGTGTCGCTGCTGATGAATGCCGTGCTGGGCGAGTGGCTGGCCGGCTTGCCGCTATTGCCGCGGGTGTTGCTGTCGACGCTGGCGCTGACGCCGCTGATGGTGTGCGGGCTGATTCCGCTGGTGACGCGCCTGCTGCGGCGCTGGCTGCAGGCCGACACGCCATTTGGGCTAAAGGAAAAAGGCGGCGCTGACTTTTCTTGTGGATAAAACCCCCGCCCTTTATGGATTTATCCACAGGAAGGTCCGGCCTTACCAGCCGGCCGCAG
>NZ_JBOFOO010000066.1:0-4860 GCF_051659485.1 Craterilacuibacter sp.
GGCGGGCGGCTACGCCGCCACCTACCAGCGACGCCAGCAAGGCCAGACTGCCGGTCACCCGCGCCTGAACGCGCGGCAAGGCGGCCGCCAACAGCGCCATCACGCCGGTGACGATGACCGCAATGCGCTGCATGATGCACATCGGGCAAGGCTCCAGGCCCAGCACATACTGGGCAAACAGCGCAAAACCCATCGCGCCGGCACAGGCCAGCGCCAACAACAAAAAGCCGGCACGACGGCCAGGCAGTTGCAACTTCATGCTCATTCCCCTGCTTTAAAAAGGCCGGCGTATTGCCGGCCATGAGACTTTTTTAATTATGGCCAGCGCGGCACTTATTCGCTGCCGGCCACCATCATCGAGTCGAGCAGAATCGAACCGCAATGCTTGCCGCCGCGCACCATCACATCGTTGCCTATCGCGCTGATGTGCTTGAACATATCGGCCAGATTGCCGGCGATGGTGATTTCCTCGACCGGATAGGCGATCACGCCGTTCTCGACCCAGAAACCGGCGGCACCGCGCGAATAGTCACCGGTCACCAGATTGAGGCCGTGGCCCAATAGTTCGGTGACCAGCAAACCGCTTCCCATCGTTTTGAGCAACTCGTCGAAGCTCTCGCCGGTGGTATGCACCAACAGGTTATGGCTGCCGCCGGCATTGCCGGTGCTTTGCATCCCCAGCTTGCGCGCCGAATACGAACCCAGGAAATAGCCGTTGAGCACGCCGGCACCGACCAGACGGCGCGCATGGGTTTCTACGCCCTCGCTATCGAACGGACTGGACGCAAAACCACGCATTACAAACGGGTCTTCATCGATGGTGACGCAAGAAGACAACACCTGGCTGCCCAGCGAATCCAGCAGGAAACTCGACTTGCGGTACAGGCTGCCGCCACTGACGGCACTGACCAGATGGCCGATCAGCGAGGAGGCTACCGGCGCTTCAAACAGCACCGGATAATTGCCGGTCTTGAGGCTGCGCCCGCCCAAACGGCGCACGGCGCGCTCACCGGCGATACGTCCGACCTGATCGAAGGCATCCAGATCTTCGGCCGCACGCGCCGAGCTGTACCAGTAATCGCGCTGCATCGCACCATTATCGCTGGCAATGACCGCCGCCGAGACACTGTGGCGCGAGCCGGGATAGCCGTGCATGAAACCGTTGCTATTGGCGTAGACAAACTGGCTGACCTGGCTGGACACCCCGGCGCCTTCCGAGTTGCTGATGCGGGCATCCACGGCGCGGGCGGCGTTTTCGCACGCCAGCGCATGGGCAATCGCCTCTTCGACCGGCAGATTCCACGGGTGATACAGATCAAGATCGGGAAATTCGCGCGCCAGCATGGCCGGATCGGCCAGACCCGCACTTTCGTCCTCACCGGTAAAACGGGCGATATTGACGGCAGCGGCGACGGTATCGGCCAGCGCAGCATCGGAAAAATCGGAGGTACTGGCGTGGCCTTTTTTCTGCCCCAAGTAGACGGTGACCGTCGCGCCCTTGTCCTGGTTGTATTCTATCGTCTCGACTTCGCCCAGACGGACATTGACCGACTGGCCGCAAGCCTCGGACACGTCCACCTCGCAAGCACTCGCGCCTGCGCTCTTGGCCAAATCAAGTACACGCGCACTCACGGCCTCCAGAGCCGCACGACTGAAACTGAACGCAGAGTCTGCCATATTAACCTTTGTGTAGTGGGGACCTGCTCCTTGGCGAATCGGGAGCCGGTATTTTCGGGTATCATACCAGCCTTGAATGGAATCACAGCGACAAGCATGACTAACCTTTACAACGATAGCGCAGACGAAGGCCTACCCAGCAAATCCGAAAAAAAGCGCCAGATGGACGCGCTGCAGGATCTGGGCAAGGCGCTGACCGAACTTTCCACCGACAAGCTCAAGAAAATCGAGCTGGACGAAAACCTGCGCACGGCGGTGCTAGAACACAAGCGCCTCACCAGCCACGGCGCAAAAAAACGTCAGGAACAATATATCGGCAAGCTGATGCGCGGCATCGACGCCGAGCCCATCCGCAAACAGCTGGACATCGCCAACGGCGACTCGTCCGAGCATGCGGCCTGGCTGCTGCTGCTGGAGCGCTGGCGTAACCGCCTGATGTCGGATGATGCCATGCTGGCCACCTTCATCAGCGAGCACCCGAGCGCAGACATCCAGCAGATGCGCACCACGATACGCAATGCACGCAAGGAACTGGCCGATCAAAAACCGCCCAAGGCCTACCGTGTGCTGTTTCAGACCCTGAAGGAATTCCTCCCTGAGCCGGGCAAGAAAGTGCTCAAGGAAGAAAACACCTAAAGCCCGGCCATGACCGCTCCCCTGCCTTATCACGCTCCGCGCTGGCTGCGGGGCGGCCATGTCCAGACGATCTGGCCGGCGCTATTCATGCGCCCGGCACGTCCCGATTACCAGCGCGAACTGTGGGCGACACCCGATGGCGCCCACATCGCCGTTGACCGTATTCACGGCCAGCCCGGCCAGCCCTTGCTGGTACTGTTTCACGGACTGGAAGGCAGTAGCGACAGCCATTATTCCCGGGCACTGATGCTGGCCCTGCAAACGCGCGGCTGGCATGGTGCCGTCCCGCACTTTCGCGGCTGTGGCGGTATGGCCAACCCGCTGCCACGCGCCTACCACGCCGGCGACTCGGCCGAAATCGCGTGGATACTGGCACGACTGGCCGCGGAATACGACGGCCCGCTCTTTGCCGCCGGCGTATCGCTGGGCGGCAATATGTTGCTCAAGTATCTGGGCGAATACGGCCGCGCGGCCTTGCCGGCTGCCGCAGCAGCAGTCTCGGTGCCGCTGGATCTGGCGGCTGCCAGCACCTGCCTGGACAAGGGCTGGGGACGGCATCTTTACACCCGCATGTTCCTCGATACGCTCAAACCCAAGGCGCTGGCACAATTGCAGGCCCACCCCGGCCTGTTTGACGCACAGCGCGTCAAGGCGGCACGCACTTTTGCCGAATTCGACGACCTGGTCACCGCACCGCTGGCCGGCTACCGCGATGTACACGACTACTGGGCGCGCGCCAGCAGCAAACCGCTGCTGGCGCATATCGCGACGCCCACCCTGATTATCAACGCCAGAAATGATCCTTTCCTGCCGGCAAGCGCCCTGCCGCAAGCCGACCAGGTCAGCGCCAGTATTACACTGGAACAACCCGAACACGGCGGCCACGTCGGTTTTGCCAGCGGCCGTTTTCCCGGCCATTTATCCTGGCTGCCCGAGCGCCTGCTGCGCTTTTTCGTACACACGCAAGCACACAAATAAAAAACGGCCCAGCCGGGAGAAACCATGTCCGACATTCTGAACCAGATACTGGCGACCAAAGCCGAAGAAGTGGCCCGCGACAGCGCCCAGCGTCCGATTGCTTCACTAAGAAGCGAGGCCGAAGACCGGCGCGAAGACAAACGTGACTTTGTTGCCGCCATCCGTGCACGCCATGCGGCAGGTGAGGCGGCCGTGATTGCCGAGATCAAGAAGGCCAGCCCGAGCAAGGGCGTGATCCGTGCCGATTTCCGGCCGGCCGACATCGCCAAAAGCTATGCCGAGCATGGGGCGGCCTGCCTGTCGGTGCTGACCGACGTGCCTTATTTTCAGGGGGCTACCGCCTATCTTGAGCAGGCACGCGCCGCCTGCGACTTGCCGGTACTGCGCAAGGATTTTCTGATCGGCGACTACCAGATCTATGCCGCCGGCGCCATGGGGGCCGATTGCATCTTGCTGATTGCCGCCGCGCTGGATGCGGCACAGATGCGCGACATGGAAGCCCTGGCGGGCGAACTGGGTCTCGCGGTACTGGTGGAGGTACACAACGGCGACGAGCTGGAGTCGGCACTCACGCTAAAAACACCGCTCATCGGCGTCAACAACCGCAACCTGCGTACCTTTGAGGTCGACCTTGCCACCACGCTCGCGCTGCTGCCGCAAATCGGCAGCGGGCGTATTGCCATCACCGAAAGCGGCATCGTTAACGGTGGTGATGTAGCACGGATGCGCGAACACAGCGTCCACACTTTTTTGGTTGGCGAAGCCTTGATGCGTGAAACCAACCCTGGCTTGGCGCTGGCGCGCCTGTTTGCCGAATCTCGCGTTTAATACCCATTAACACTTGCTTGCATGTGGTTTTTATCTAGAGATGATATGCTGGCTAGCGCCTTCACCCTCAAGCCATGGAGCTTTTACGATGCGACTCGGAAAATTACTGTTAAGCGCGGCATTGGCTGCTAGCTGCTCGCTGGCCTTCGCCGCCGATCCTGTTGCCCAGCGTCAGGATATTTTCAAGGATTACAAGAAGACCTTCGGCCCGATGGGCGAGATGGTCAAGGGCAATACGCCTTACAATCAGGCCGAATTCGCCAAGCTGGCAGCCCATCTGGAAGAAATTTCCAAGCAGCCATGGCAGCACTTCACCCCAGGTACGGACAAGGGTAAAACCGGTGCCAAGCCCGAGATCTGGTCCAAGCCTGCCGAGTGGAAAAAGCAGATTGCGGGCCATCAGGCGGCAACTGCAGAACTGGCCAAAATTGCCGCTAGCGGCGATCTGGCCGCCATCAAGCCTGCCTTCGGCAAAGTAGGGCAAAGCTGCAAGAGCTGTCACGACAGCTTCCGCAAGGCGGATTAAGCACGTATTTGTGCTACGCTCACCAACCTCGCCCAGCCGGGCGGGGTTTTTTTATGACCACAGACCACAAAGCCCCATGAAACAACGCACCCTTATCCTTTGCGCCCTACTTAGCACTAATCTCGCTTTTGCCGATACCCCGGCTGAAACCCGCGTCAAAGACTTCAAGACCATCTTGCGCAGCTTCGAACCCATGGGCGTGGTGATACGCGGAC
>NZ_JBOFOO010000067.1:0-8891 GCF_051659485.1 Craterilacuibacter sp.
AGCGCGGCCAGTAGCGCGGCGGGCGCCTCGCGTACGCTGGCGAGCGTGCCCAGATAGTCGGCCAGCGTCTTGGCGGTGGATTCACCGACATGGCGGATGCCCAGCGCAAACAGCAGGCGCGCCAAGGGCGGGCGTTTGCTGGCAGCGATACCGGACAGCAGGTTTTCTGCCCAGCGGGTCGGGGTCTTGTCGTCCGGCTGGGCCAGTAAATCGCCGCTTTCGCCTATGGCCAGTTCCGGCGTGGTGGGGTCTGTGGCGGGCGGCGTATTGTCGCGCGCATCGGCGCGGCGCTTCATTTCCAGCAAATCGGCCAGCGTCAGGCGGTAGAGGTCGGCCACGCGGTGTACATAGCCCAGATCGACCAGATTCTCGATATGGCGCTCGCCCAAGCCGTCGATGTCCATCATCCGCCGTCCGGCAAAGTGGCGGATGGCTTGGGTGCGCTGTGCCTGACAGGCAAAACCGCCCGAGCAGCGGACGATGGTTTCGCCTTCCTCGCGCACTATATGCGAGCCGCAAACCGGGCAGTGTGCCGGCAAGCGCCATGCCGGATACAGCGGTTCGCTCGCCGGGGTAAACAGGTCGGCGGCCGGCACCTCGCGTCGCGGACGCTGCGCCAGCACCACCGCCACCACTTCCGGAATCACATCGCCGGCGCGGCGCACATAAACGGTGTCGCCGACGCGCACATCCTTGCGCGCGACTTCGTCTTCATTGTGCAAGGTGGCGTTGGTGACGGTGACGCCGCCGACAAATACCGGCGCGAGGCGTGCCACCGGCGTTAATGCGCCGGTGCGTCCGACCTGTACATCAATGGCCTCGACCGTGGTCAGCGCCTCTTCGGCCGGAAATTTGTGTGCGACGGCAAAGCGCGGTGCCCGCGACACAAAGCCCAGCGCCTCTTGCTGCTCGCGGCTGTCGACCTTGTACACCACACCGTCGATATCGTAGGGCAGGGTGGCGCGCTGACCGAGGATGGATTCATAGTAGGCGGCGAGCCCGGCTACGCCGCGGACTACCGGCCGTAGTGAGGGCGGCACTGCCGGAATGCCGAGCGTGAGCAGATAGTCGATCTCGTGCTGGTGGCTGTCGGGCCACGGCGCACCGTCCAGTTGGGCGATGGCGTAGGCAAAGAAGGACAGGTGGCGGCGCGCGGTGATGCGCGCGTCCAGTTGGCGCAAGCTGCCGGCGGCGGCATTGCGCGGATTGACGAAAGCCTTGTCGCCGCGCGAGAGCTGTTCGTTATTCAGGCGTTCGAAGTCCTGCTTGAACATCAGCACCTCGCCGCGTACTTCCAGCAGTGCCGGCGGGGTGGAGGTGGCCAGACGCAGGGGAAGGCTGCGTATGGTGCGTATATTCTCGGTGACATTTTCGCCGCTGCTGCCGTCGCCGCGGGTGGCGCCCTGTACCAGCAGGCCGTCGCGGTAGATCAGGCTGATGGCCAGACCATCGAACTTGGGCATCACCGCATAGTCGATGGCGGCTTCGGCCAGCTCGCGGCGGATGCGCTCGTCAAAAGCGGTCAGTTCGGCATGGCGCTGATCAATATCAGCGGCCTGCATATCGGAAAAAATATTGGACAGCGACAACATCGGCGTGTCGTGCGCCACGCTGTCAAAGGCGGTCAGCGGCGCCGCGCCTACGCGCAGGGTCGGTGAATCGGGGGCTTTGAGTTCGGGGTGGGCCGCTTCCAGCGCTTCGAGCTCGCGAAACAGGGCATCGTATTCGGCATCGGGTACGCTGGGTGCATCCAGCTGGTAGTACTCGCGGTTGTAGCGGCTAAGCAAGGCGGCAAGTTCGGCTGCGCGCTGGGCAGTGTCGGTCATCATTGCGCTCCAAAGCAAACAGCCGGCATGATCGCCGGCTGCGGGTGGGGTGGTGGCTCCGCCTCAGGCAAACAGCCGCAGTGCGGCGAAGCTGCCCGGCGCAATGCCGCGGTCGTCCATATTGCCGTAAATCTGCGCCAGTTGTTCGCGGATACGGTCCAGGCCCTGCTGGCTGAGTACGCGGCGGTTGTCGTCGACCAACTGGGCATCGAATTCGGCCGCCAGCTCGCGTGAAAACTCGACCGCACGGTCGAAGACTTCTACCGCACCAGCCACGCGCGGCACATCAAACAGCAGGGTCAGGCCGGCAATGTGCCGGCTGGACAGCATGGCTGCGCTGAACGGCGTCTGGTCGGACGAGGTCAGCGAAAACAGCGTATTTCCCGAGTCGGACAGGCAGTGGAAAGTACCATCATGTTCCAGTTGCAGGCCGCAGGCCTCGACAAAATCGCGCAACTGGGCACCGGCTATCGGTGCCCGCGGCAGGATATTGATGCCGATCAGCATGTCTACATCGGCACAGAAACGGTCAAGCTCGCGCGCTGCCACCAGCTTTTGCGCCCGTTGCGGAAAGCTGACCGCGGCCTCGTTTTCCTCGGCAAAGCGCGCTACTTGCTGGCAGAAACTGGCGATTTCCTGCTCGTTGACCGCACCGCCGCGGTCAACCAGTTGCAAGCCGATATTCAGCTGCTTGTAGCGCACGCCGGGCAGCGCCTCGGCCGGCTTCCATAAGCCATGCTCGGTGCGGCCTATCAGCTGCACGCGCTTGGCTACGGCAAAGCGTGGCAGGGCCTTGAGCTGGTAAGGCGTGCGGAAGACCACTTCGGCAATAAAATCCAGCGTAGGGTCCAGCATGGCCACCACCAGCGCCTGATGGTCATCGCTGTCTATGCTTTGCGCCATATCCAGACGGATCTCTTCGGGCTCGGGAAGCGGGGCGGCGGCCGCCTCGACAGGCTGCGCTTCTGGCACGGTTTCGGTCAGATCAGGCAGATCAGGCAGATCGAGAGGCACGGCCATGACCGGCTCCAGCCGGTCATGCGCGACGCCGTCACGTACATTATTCTTGGGCACTTCCAGCAAGACATCGCTATGGCCACGGGTAAAGGCCTGACGCGTTTTCTTTTTAAAACGCCATTCCTGATACAGGTTGACGCCGAGTACCAGCGCGATAAATGCGCCACCCAACATCAGCAAGCCGATCTGTAATTCGCTCATTCAGCTTTATCCACAATGCGGCTAATAGACGGGACGATATTATATCAAAGCCCGGCATGCAAACGGCTTTAGATTTTTATGATTTTGTGCACTCGCAAAAGCGGGGCAAAGCCGGCGCTCGCATCGCGTGCCTTTTATTCCGCTTGCAGGTCAAAGCGTAGCGGTATTTCCACCGTATCGGCGACCGGTTGGCCGCCACGCCTGGCCGGCTCGAAGCGCCAGCGTTCGACCGCGTCGCGTGCGGCGCGATCCAGCCGCGCAAAGCCGCTGCTGGCGAGGATGGATAATGCGCGTACCCGTCCATCGGCCCCCACCTCGACCCGCAGCAGCACCCGCCCGCTTTCGCCGCGCGCACGCGAGCGTTCCGGATAATCGGGTTTCGGGTTGGCGAGATAGGCTGCGCGCCAGTTGGCCGTGCTGTTGCCCGCACCCGCACCTTCGGTCGCGGCGCCGGCATTTGCAGAGGCCGTCCCCGACGTACTGCCTGCCGGCTGGCCCGCTTTGGCATCCTCTACGGCCGTGCTAGTGCCTGCCGCCGCCGGTGTGGCTTGCGCCTTGAGTGCCAACGTATCCGCCACCGGGCGCGGGGGCGGCACAGTAGCCGGGGCGGCGGTGACGGTGGCGGATTTTTTGCGGGCAGGCGCAGGCAGACTCGGCGTCTGGTGCGCCAAGCTGGCCGTCTCAGGTGCCGCTGCGGGCAGGCCTTGGGTCGCCGGGGTGGGGGAAGGGGCTAAGGCCAGCAGGTCCAGCTGCAGCGGGGGGCGTATTTTTTCGGACTGCATCACAAGCAGCAGCGCAAGGGCTGCCGCGTGCAAAAGCAGGGATAAGGCCAGTGCCCGTCCTGCCCCGGGTTTTTTGATCAGCACCGCAGCTGGGCGCCTGCGCGCGCATAGTTGTGCCAGGCGATAGTGGCGCATAGCAGATAGAACAGCAAAAACAGGACAAAGGCGGGCAGGAAGCTGCCCCAGCGTTCAAACGAATGGCCGAAGGTCTCGGGAATGAAAAAAGCGCCGACAGCGGCCATCACCGAGCTGACACTCATGGCCGCCGTACCGCGGCGGGTGCCGCGCTGGTAGGCCTCGGCCAGCGTTTCGTTTCGGCTGTGCCGCTCTTGCCCCGCCTCCAGGATGAAAACCTTGGGTGCCAGCTGGTAGGCTGCGCCATTGCCGACGCCGGCGGCCAGAAACAGGAACTGGCACATCCCCAGAAACAGCCAGAACGAACCGGCGCTGCCCGTGCCTGGCAGGCTGATGATCACGCCGACGGTGCCCAGTACCAGCACGGCGTAGCAGGCAATGACGGCGATGCCGCCACCGATGCGGTCGCCGCACCAGCCGCCAAAGGGGCGCGATAGCGCCGCCAGCATCGGGCCGACAAACAGATAGGGGGTGGCGTCGTATAGCGGAAACAGCGTGCGCGCCAGCAGCGGAAAGGCGGCAGCCAGCCCCAGAAAAGTGCCGTAAGTGCCCATATACAGCAGGCAGATGGCCCAGGTATGGCGCTCTTTCATCATCAGCCACTGGTCGCGTGGCGTCAGCCTGAGCTTGGGCAGGTCGTGGGTGTAGATAAAACACAGCACGGAGACCAGTAAAATCGGTGCGATCCAGATGTAGCCGGCGTTTTGCAGCCAGACCGGGTAGATGGCGTTGCCACGGTTCCAGATTTGCGCATCACCGGCGAGTACGCCAAACAGCGGCAGGGTAATCGCCAGCGGAATCAGCAACTGGGCGACCGAAACGCCGAGATTGCCGATGCCGGCATTCAGCCCCATGGCCAGCCCTTTTTGTGCCTTGGGAAAGAACAGGCTGGTGTTGGCCAAGTGCGAGCTGGAGGCACCGCCGCCTATGCCGCAGCAGGCGGCGATCAGCAGCAGCACCGGAAACGGGGTGCTGATGTCCTGCACCACATGGCCGACGCCGAAAGCCGGTATCAGCAAAAACAGGGTGGAGACCCCGAGCCAGATGCCGCCACCGGTCCAGCTCCAGACCGAGGAGTAGATGATGCGCATCAAGGCGCCGGTCAGGGGCGGGATGGACACCAGCAAAAACTGCTGCTGCCGGCTCATGGCAAAGCCGACGGCAGGCAGGTTGACCACCACCATGCTCCACATCATCCAGATATTGAAGTTCAGGTGCAGGGCCATGATGGACAGCACGAGGTTGCGCCGCGCAATCGGTTTGCCGCGAGCCAGCCAGAAAATCAGGTTTTCCGGCTCCCAGCGTTTAACGCGGATGGTCATAGTGCAGTCGTAATTCCTGTGGGTGCCCAAGCCGAATCGGCGGCATCATCCGGCTGCGGATTATGTCGCGGGTTTGAACGGGGCTTGTTGTGCCAGATCAAGCATGCTCGCGCAGTTTCAGCGCCTCGACGATGTCTACCGCCACGATGCGGCTCACCCCCTGTTCCTGCATGGTGACGCCCACCAGCTGTTCGGCCATTTCCATGGTCAGGCGGTTATGGCTGATATACAGGAACTGGGTATTGCTGGACATCTGTTTGACCAGTTCGCAGAAGCGGCCGGTGTTGGCATCGTCCAGCGGCGCATCCACCTCGTCCAGCAGGCAGAAGGGCGCCGGATTGAGCGAGAACAGCGCGAACACCAGACTCATCGCCGTCAGCGCCTTTTCGCCGCCGGACAGCAGGTGGATGGTGCTGTTTTTCTTGCCCGGCGGCTGGGCGATGATCTGGATGCCGGCATCCAGCAGGTCGTCGCCGGTCAGCACCAGCTCGGCATGGCCGCCACCGAACAGGGTGGGGAAAAACTCGCTCATCTTACTGTTGACCGCCTCGTAGGTGGTTTTCAGCATCGTGCGCGTTTCGCCGTCGATCTGGGTGATGGCCTCTTCCAGCATGGCCATGGCTTCGTTCAGGTCGGCGCACTGATGGGCGAGATAGTCGCCGCGCTTTTTCGCCTCGGAGAGTTCTTCCAGTGCGGCGAGGTTGACCGCGCCCAGGCCTTCCAGTGCCCGTGCCAGACGCGCGATTTCGGCGGCCAGGGCATTGGGTTTGACCGCATCGGTCAGCGCTTCCAGCAAGGGGGCCTCGTCGGCGGCGGCTTGCTGCAGTTCTTCGGCGAAGCGCTCGACATTGAGGCGGGCCTCCTGATGCCTGAGCAGCCACTCGCTGCGCGCCTCGCGTAGCGCCGGCAAACGGGCGCCGGCCTCTTGCTGGCGCTGTGCCAGCTGGCGCAGCTCTTCGGTTAGCGCCGCCAGCGCGTCGCGGGCGGCCGACAAGGCCAGCTCGCGTGTTTCGCGCAGCAGGATGGCTTGTTGCAGGCTGTCCTCGGGTACGGCCTCGATCACCGTTTCGGCTTCCAGTGCCAGTGTTTCCAGCCGTTCAGCCAGAATCTCTTCGCGCTCGGCCAGCTCGCGCGCACGGCGTCCGGCTTCTGCCGATTTTTGTTCGGCAGTACTGAGTGCCAGCCGCGCCTCATGCCCGCGCCGCTCGGCATCGCGGCTGCGGTTGCGCGCCAGTTCCAGCCCGGTTTCGGCATTGAGGCGCGCCAGCCGTGCGTCTTCCAGTGTGTTGCCCAGCTCTTCCAGCGCCAGCGCCGCTTCTTCGGCGGCGAGGCCCAGCTCTTCCATCTCGAGCGCGCTCTGGCTGCGGCTTTGCTGTAGCCGTTCGCGTTCGCTATTGATGGCCGTCAGGCGCGCCGCGCCCTGACGCGATGCCTGATCCAGACGCATATGTTCCAGCGTCAGCGCCGACAGTTCCTGCTCCAGCCGGCTGAGCGCGCCTTTTTGCGCACGCACCGCTTCGGCCAGCATGCCGGCCATGCTGGCGGCAGACTCGCGTTTGCGCTCTGCGGATTCGACTTGCGGGGTTAGTGCCGCTGCGCGCAGGCGGGCAGCGTCCAGTGCCGCCTTGCGTGCCATCAGGCCGGCGCTGGACGCTTCGGCGTAATAGGCGACGCTCAGCGCATCGACGCGGTGGCCCTCGGGCGTGATCCAGGCTTCCCCTGCTGTCAGCTCGCCACGGCGGGCGAGCGCGTCGCCCAGCGATCCGGCGCAATACAGGCCGGCCAGCCACAAGCCCAGCGCGGCATCAAACAACGCGCCGGCGCTCGCCTGTGCCGCCAGCGGCGGGGCCTTATTCGAGGCCGGCGCCATGGCCGGTGCGGCTTTACCGTCGATCAACTGCAAGGCCGCCGGCGGCAAAGAAGCCGGCAGATCGGCGGCGCGGGCCGACAAGCGCGTGCCCAGCACCGCCTCGATGGCGGTACGCCATTTTTCCGGCACCTGCAGCGTTTGCCATAGCTGCGGCGCGTCGCTGAGTTGCTGTAGCGCCAGATAATCGCCCAGCGCCTCGCCGGCGGCTTCGCGCTGCAGCATATTGTCCAGCGCATCGGCTTCGGCTTCGGCGCGTGCAAGCCCGGTGCGTAGCGTGGTCAGCGCCGTATCGGCGTGTTCGCGCTCGCTGGCCATATCGGCAAGCTTGGCCTCGTCGGCCGCCACCCGGGCGCGTACTGCATCCAGCGCCGCGCGCGCTTGCGCCACCTTGGCTGCGGCGTCTTGCAGTGCCGCCGGCTCGGGTAGTGCCAGCGCCTGCAACTCGCGGCTGAGCGCGTCTTCGCGTTCGGCCACCTGCTGCAGGGCCTGCTGGCGGTGGCTAATGCCCTGGCGCGATAGCTCGTGCGTGCGCGTGAGCTGCGCCTGGCTGGCGGTCAGTGCCGCCAACCGGGCATCGCAGCCGCGAAAATCGCCCTCGGCTTCGGGCAGGCTGGTGGCGCCGTCCTCCAGCGCCATCTGCGCTTCTTCTTGCACCATCTGCGCTTCTTCCAGCCGCGGCAGCCATTCGTCCAGCTCGGCCTCGGCCTGTGCGCGGCTGCCGGCCAGTGTCTGGCGCTCGTGTTGCAGCATGCCCATCTCGCGCTCGACCCGGCTGTGGTTTTCGCGCTGGTGGCGTTGCTGTTCTTCGAGGCGGGTGAGCTGGCTGCTGGCATCAAACAGCGATTGCTGCGCCGCATGCACTTGATCGCTGGCGCCAAAATGGGTCTCGCGCACCGTTTCCAGCCGTGTTTCCAGCTCGGTCAATAGCGCCGCCTGCGCCGCTTCTTCGGTCTCTAGGCGGGCAAGCTCGGTGCGCGCGGCCGCTTCCTGGCGCGCCGCTTCTTCGCGTCTGGCCAGCGCCAGCAGGTTTTGCTTGAAGGTCAGCGCGCCGCGCAAATCGTTGTACTGGGCGGCAACCTCGGCCTGCTCGGACAGATGCTCGACCTGACGCTCCAGCTCTTGCTGCAAGTCGGCAATGCGCTCCAGATTGTCGCGGGTGTCGCGCAGACGGTTTTCGGTCTCGCGCCGGCGCTCCTTGTATCGGGATACCCCGGCGGCTTCTTCCAGATAGGCGCGCAGCTCTTCCGGGCGTGCCTCGATAATGCGCGAGATCATGCCCTGCTCGATCACCGCATAGCCGCGGGCCCCGACACCGGTGCCCAGAAACAGGTCGGTAATGTCGCGCCGGCGCACCTGCTGGTTATTGATGTAGTAGCTCGATTCGCCCTGCCGCGTCAGCACCCGCTTGATGGCGACTTCTACATACTGGCCCCAGCTGCCGGCCAGGGTGGCATCGCTATTGTCGAACACCAGCTCGACCGAGGCGCGGCTGACCGGCTTGCGCGTGGTCGAGCCGTTGAAGATCACGTCCTGCATCGACTCGCCGCGCAACTGCTTGGCGCTCGATTCGCCCAGCACCCAGCGCACCGCATCGATCACATTGGATTTCCCGCAGCCATTGGGGCCGATGACCGCCACCAGCTGGCCGGGGACCGGAATCGTGGTCGGATCGACAAAGGACTTGAAGCCGGAGAGCTTGATATGGGTAAGGCGCAAGACGTGGTTCCCGCAAATAGAA